>CAZPSW010000132.1:0-4709 GCA_964589255.1 uncultured Dehalococcoidales bacterium | reverse complement strand
CCTCGCGGGCACCAAGGTGGGCTGTGAGGAGGGAGACTGCGGCACCTGCACCGTACTCGTTGACGGCAAGGCGGTGAAGAGCTGCATCTACCCGGTGATGAAGGCCCAGGGCAGTAATATCCTCACCATCGAGGGATTACGGCAAAAAGACGGGCAGCTGCACCCGCTGCAACAGGCATTCCTGGACCACTTCGCGGTGCAGTGCGGCTACTGCACGCCGGGCATGATCATGGTCTCGGTGGCACTGCTCGGTGAGAACCCGCGGGCCACCGATGAAGAGATCAGGGCGGCCCTGAGCGGCAACCTCTGCCGCTGCACCGGCTACGTCAAGATCATTGACGCGGTGCGCGCCGCGTCCCAGGCATCCGATTGACGAAAAACGGGGTGCCACCTCCATTGACAATTACAGTGCGGGCGCCTATAATCCTGGCACATTCGCCATTTCGGATGCAAAAACCGCACAGCGTGATCACGTCTGAAATGAAAATTTGCCCGCCGTGACAAGACTCGGAAGTACCAGTGGAGGTAAAAATGTAGTCAAGCGGAACGCAAACCGATATCAGGATTCATTCAAATAATACTCGGAGGAAACATAAATTGAAACGCAAACTGTTAACCATTGGCTTTATTTTGATGGCGGTGTTGCTGGTCTCGACGACGGTGCTGTCAGCCTGCTCACCATCCGGATCGGGTGAGGCGAAAAACCTCAAGGGCGTGTTCGCTTTTGGGGTGAACGATCCATCGAGTCATTTCGGCGTCGTCTTCGAGGACCTGGTCAACCTGCGCGCGGTGGATGGTCTCACCGTCGAGGTACTCGGCGCCAGTGAAGTGATCAAGGCTGGCGATCAGGCCGAAGCGGTACGCACCGGCGCCGTTGATTTCGCCGTCACGCCGACCAGTTATTACCGGTCACTGGTACCGGTAGTCACCGGCATGATCAATTCACAGTACACCGCCCTGGAGGAACGCGACACCGGGTTCTATGACTTCCTCGCGGAAGCCCACGAAGAGGTCAACATCAAGTACCTGGGCCGTGCCTCCAACAGCCAGACATTCTTCATCTTCACCAACATAAAGGTAACCTCACCGACGGGATTGGCGGGCCAGCAGATGCGCTCGTCCGGAACCTACGATAACTTCCTCAAGGCGCTGGGGGTAGTGCCGGTGCGCATGTCCCACTCCGAAAAATACGCCGCCCTGGAACGCGGCGTCATCGACGGCACCGCGGGTCCGGTCTCGGTGGCCGTAACAAGGAAGGAATACGAGGTCCTGGATTACTGGGTGGACCACGCTTTCTACCGGGCTGGCGCCACCGCCATAATCATCAACCTCGACGTCTGGAACAGCCTCAGCGACGCGCAGCAGGAAATGCTGGAACAGGTCCAGTTGGAGATTGAAACTGGGCTGAACGGCTTCTTCTCCGCGGTCGATTCGCAGGCTACCCAGGTGCTCCTTGCCGGCGGCATGGAGCCCATCGTGTTTTCCGATGCAGACCTGAAATGGTACCTGGAACAGGCCAACGAAGGCATCTGGCAGCAGGTCAGGGACGCCCTGCCGGCAGACCAGGCCGCGACGGTACTGAACTACCTGCGGAAATAAGGGTTCACACCCTTTCCCCCGGTCACAAACAATACGGAGGAGATACCCGCCGCGCGGCGGGTATCTCCTCCCTCTGAATCTCGTTTTCAAAACACCTGGAGTTGGCCCGGCGTGAAGTTCCTGAACAAACTCGGTGCTTTTATGGACCGTCTCAACGGCGTCACTGCCGTTTTGGGGGTCCTCATCATCGTCTTTATCATGGTCTCGATATCATTCGGGGTGGTGATGCGCTACTTCGTGCACCAGCCCCTGCAATGGGTCCTCGAAATCAGCGAATACAGCCTGCTTTACCTCACCTTCGTGGCCACCGCCTGGGTCCTGAAAAAGGAAGGTCACGTCAAGATCGATGTCCTGCTGGACCGCTTGGGCCACCGGGGAAGGGCCGTCACCAATGCGGTGACTTCGGTTGTTTCCAGCCTCGTCTGCTTCGTGCTGGTCTGGCAGGGAACACGGATTACCTACGAGTACTTCGTGATGGGCCGCTTCGAGGACACGCCGCTGGCCATACCCACCGGGTACGTCCTGGCGGTGATACCATTTGGCAGCCTGCTGCTGGCGCTCCAGTTTCTGCGCCGGGCCTACGCTAATGGCAGGGGCGCCTGGACGCGCCGGTAACGCCGTCGGGGGTTGATTGATGGACTGGCCGATCGCGCTGGCGGTGATTATCGGCAGCCTGGTAGTGATGATGGCGGTCGGTATGCCGGTGGCCATCGCTTTCCTGGCCGTAAACACCGTCTTCCTGTTCATCTGGTGGGGTGGTGAAGCTGGCCTGGGGCAATTAATCCTCAGCATGTATCAGTCCGTGACCAGATTCAGCTTCCTGCCGGTGCCGCTGTTCGTGCTCATGGGCGAAGTGATGCTCCATTCCGGGATCGCGCCGAAAATGATCAATGCCATCGACGAATGGATGGGGCGTTTCCCCGGCCGGCTGGGACTGGTGGCCGTTTCCTCCGGCACCCTGTTTTCCACCCTCAGCGGCTCCTCCATGGCCAGCGTGGCGATGCTGGGTTCCGCACTGACCCCGGAGATGGAGAAACGCGGCTACAAAAAATCGATGAGCCTGGGACCGATTCTGGGCAGCGGCGGCCTGGCGCAGATGATTCCCCCCGCCAGCCTGGCGGTCATTTTCGGCAGCATCGCCAACGTCTCGGTCGGCCATACCTTGATCGCGATTATCATTCCCGGGCTTCTGATGGCGGCCCTGTACGCCACCTACATCGCGGTCAGATGCCAGATTCAACCCTCGATAGCGCCTGCCTATGCCGTGGTGCTACCATCGGTACGAAAGAGACTGGTCACCACCGCGAAGTACATACTGCCGGTTGGTTTGATCGTCTTTCTGGTCACCGGGGTGATCTTGCTGGGCATCGCCACGCCGACTGAAGCCGCCGCCACGGGGTCTCTGGGTACGTTCATACTGGTCGCTCTCTACGGACGATTGAATTGGGAGATGGTGAAAACATCTCTCATTCAAACCCTTGAGATTTCCGCTATGGTGCTCCTTATCATCAGCGGTGCGGAGGCCTTCAGCCAGAACCTGGCCTTCACCGGGGCCAGCCGCGGGCTGGCGGAGTTCATCATGAATCTCCCGGTAAGTCCCCCAACCATCGTCATCGCGATGATGGTAGTGATCGTATTTCTGGGAATGTTTATGTCTCCGGTGCCCATTATGATGATTACGCTCCCGATATTTGTACCGGTTCTGATTACCATGGGGTTCAGCGTGATATGGTTTGGCGTGATGTTTCTGATCGCGATCGAGATGGGCACCACCTCCCCACCCTTCGGGCTGAGCCTGTTCGTGATGAAAGGCGTGGCGCCGCCCGGCACCACGATGGGAGATTGCTATAAAGCCGCGCTGCCGTTTCTCGGCTGTGATCTGATCGCGATGATGCTGGTTTTCGCCTTCCCGGCCATCGCGTTATGGTTGCCCGGCGTGATGCTTTAACAATATCGGTACCGCTCAAAATATGGTGAAAGGAGCCACAAATGAACATCGATGAGTTTCTGGAACTGGTCCAGGCACGGAGGACGATCCGAAAATTTAAACCCGATCCAGTGCCGGACGGGCTGGTGGAAAAAATGCTCGACGCCGCCAGGTGGGCGCAATCCGGCGGTAACGGACAACCCTGGGAATTCATCGTCGTCAGGGATGTGGGCTCTAAAAGCAAAATCATGGATCTCGTTAAAGAAGCTCATCGTTACACCTGGGAAACAGAACAAACCAGGGTTGAAGAACTAAGACATCCGGCATATGGCAAGGACCGCCACGGTGAGCCGGTGGAGTCTTTTGAAGATGCCCCGGTCTTCATCGTTGTTTGCGCTGACCCCAGGGCGGTTCAGGCCACCGTGCTGGAAGCCCAATACCTGCCCGCCGAGGGTGGCCCTTACGCCCACGTACTGAAGAACATGGCGAACGCGACGCAAATTCTGACCCTGGCGATCACGGCCTGCGGGCTTTCCTCCCAGTGGGTCAGCATCAGCTGCACCATCGAGCCCCGTATTAAGGTACTCCTCGACGTGCCGGTGGAACTGGCGGTGCACACTATCATTCCGGTGGGCTACCCGGCCTACACCCCGGCACCACCCTTCCGCCGGGAATTCAAAGAAATCCTGCATTACGAGAAATACGACCGCGCCAGATACCGCACCGGGGCCGACATCTACAACTTCATCTTGAATTTGAGAAAGCGCACCAAGCCATCATATCCACACCGCCGGAAGAAGGCCTAGCACGGCACCGGTCCGGACGGGGACCCCGGACAGACAGGTGGCGTTCTGCAGGTATCAACCCGTGGCCGCGACGCGGCTGTTTCAGGCGCCCCTGACGACGCCAGGCTAGAACTCCGTCAGCCGGTCCTTATGCCCCATACCCAGCGTATAATCACTGAAAATGATCTTCTCCGGGGTGATGCGCAGTAACACCTGGTCCCGGGCCAGGCCCTCCGGAGTGAGCACCTCGCGCACCATCGGAAAGCTGGAGACATAGAGGTCAATGCCGTGACGCGCCACCACCGGATCGGTTACCACCTCCGCGCGGCCAATGTACTGCAAAGTCCTCATGGCGTCCCAGCCCTCGTGGGCCTGGTCGTCAATCGCCATCGCCACCA
>CAZPSW010000131.1:0-4761 GCA_964589255.1 uncultured Dehalococcoidales bacterium | reverse complement strand
TGCCGCCGGGCCCACCAGGGTGATCGCCACGTCGTGCACGCGTGCCGCCGCGACGGCCCCCTTGACCACCTCGGCCGGGGCGAAATCGCCACCCATGGCGTCGACCGCGATACGCATCCTAAAGCCTCACCCGCGCCTCACCGATGATGGCCGCCTCACCGCGCTGGTTCTGGAGAGTGAAATGAGAGACCACGGTGGTGCCGTCGTCAGCGGCTTCCAGCTTAGTCACGGTGGCGCTGACGGTGACGGTGTCACCGGGGCGCACCGGGTTCTTGAAACGCGCGTCCAGGCTGCCGCTGGCGCACCAGGCGTCCGCGAAGGCGGCGGTGAAGACCTCGGAAACATAAGCCAGCATCATCATGCCGTGGGCGATGGTGCCACCGAGGGGGGTGGCGGCGGCGAAGGCGGCATCGGTGTGAATCGGATTGTGATCCCCGCTGGCGTCCGCGTAAAGGTTAATCTTAGACTGCTGCACCCGGCGCTCCAGACCGGGCAGCGCCATGCCGGCCGTCAACTGGTCCAGGGTCAGCATCAGGTGGCCGCCTGTTCCGGCAGGATGAAACTGGTCTTGCCGCGTAGCAGCGGCTGGCCGTCCTCCCGGGTGACGGCCATCTCCACCGTCATCATCTGGAAGCGCCCGCGTTCCTTTTTTCGGCTGATCCAGGAACGGCAGATAATGCTCTCGCCGACGCTCGCCGGGGCCAGACAGGAGACCTCCTGCTGGGTGTGAATCGAACCGTCGGGCATGGTCAGCGAATTAGAGAGGGAATTCATCGCCAGCGCCGCCACCGCCAGCGGCGGTACCTGCTCCCCGTCCCGGAAGTTGGCGTCATCGTCAACGGCGTCGAGGTAGGCCGCCACCAAGGCCGGTGCCAGCCGGTAGCCAGCCTCCGGGAAGCGGTATCCCTCGGTCACCTGGTAGTAATCCATTGGTTCGGTCATGCGGGCTGCTCGAAGATGCGGATTTGATACCTAGAGTTACTAGGTAAATACCAGGCGATATTATCACGCACCCTATCCTTTGTCAAGAATATCAGGCGTGGTTCAGGGCCCGATATTCTCACCCTGGTAGGTACCCTGGTAGCCCCCGGTTTGGCCGCTCACGGTGATGAATACCAGTTGCAGTAAACGGGCGTGCTGCCGGAGGCGGAAGCCGCGCGGATTGTAGACCACCATCAGGGACTCAGAGCGCCCGTTGTAACCGGCGTCCCAGACGGCGCTGTGCACCACCACGCCGGAACGCAACAGGCTGGAGCGCGTACGCGCGATGGCCATCAGGTCCGGCGGCAGGTTGACGACCTCGTTGAAGGTGATGTGATAAGCCCCCGCCGGCAGGTCAATGTAGCCCAGGCCGTCGAAGATCAGGGGCGACGGCGGCGGTATCACCCGCTCCCGGTTGCTCACCGCTATGGTGCCGGGCGTTTGCGTCACCGCCACCGCGCGCAGGGTCAGGTCAAAACCGTTCGGCTGCACCTGGGCATCAAGGTCAAGATAGTCTTTCAATAACGGTGGCTCGGCGCTGATGCGGCGCTGGATTTCACTGGCAGCGAGTACGCTCATCCGGGCTCCTTTCGGGGACTGATGGCATGATACCACCCGCGGCAGACGGCGGCAATGCCGACTTGACAGTATCCGGCCCGCGGCCTAATATCGGAACATGGAAGCAGAACATTTTACGCGCCTGGTGGCGGCAGCGGTGGAGTCCCTGCCGCCGGAATTCCTGACGCGCCTGGAGAACATCGAGGTGGTGGTCGAGGATGAGCCATCGGATGAGCAATTGGAGAGCGTCGGCATGGACCCGGAAGAATCGCTGCTGGGCCTCTACGAGGGCGTGCCGCTGACCTCCCGCACCTCTTACTACGGCATGGTACTGCCGGACAAGGTGACCATTTTCCAGCTGCCGATCGAAGAGATTTGCCGCACGGACAATGAGATCGTCTATCAGATCCGGGAGACGGTACGCCATGAGATTGCGCACCATTTCGGCATCTCGGACGCGCGCCTCGACGAGTTAAAGCGCAACCGCCGCCGCAAGCGCTAGCCCGGCCTCAAATATTGGACTGGAGACGTGATTCCTCCGGGTGAAACCCGTTGTTACCACCCGACCGCCCTTTTTAAGGTAGGGTTTCACCATACGACCCATGATGGGAAGAGGCCGAGTCTTCTACACACCAACGTATTAGATCGTAACCCTTCATTAGACAAAGCGGGTTCAAGAGGCGCAGCCCCTTACAGAAAATTCGTGCCCTTCCGCAGCTGAATATAGGGGCAACAAAAACAAACAAGTTTGTCCCGTCTCATCCCAAATCATCCGGCTTGAAAGGCACTTCCCGGCGGCTGTCCACCAGGTGCCACATGGCCATTAACGGATGCCGGTATACCATCCGTGGCCCGACATAACGCATCACCGTCCTGACGGATTCACGCATGTCTTTACGGTAACAATGCACCGGGCACTTGGCACAGGTCGTCTTACCTTCCTGAAAGGGGCACCTGTCAAGGCGTTCCCTGGCATAATGCAACAGATCCGCGCAATCAGCACACGGCGTGGCCCCGGGGTGCCGGTGAGCGCAGTACATGTCTATCATCACGGAAATGGTGCCCAGCTCCCGCGCTATCCTGGAATTCTTCACCTGCGGAATCAGTCGCCGCGCTCGGGTTTACGCCAGCTGTCCCGGTGCGCCAACCCGAGCGCCAGGTATATCAACCCCACCACCAGTAGCGGCAGGCCGATGTAGAAAGGTATCTGAAGCAGGAAATAGACCACCAGCGCCACTATACCCAGCGGCGTCAGTACCAGCCCGGCGACGAAAATACTGCGGTAACTAGTCTCCCCCAAAGTACCGTCCCGGTACTTCTGGCGTAGCATCAGCGCCGCCGCGATACCTACCCCCAGCGCCAGCACCAGAACCACTATCGAAATTATCAATATCATGGCTGCGTTCTCCTTGGCGGCCACCGCCCGTGGCCGGTTCCCTGTGATTCAATATTACATGCGGCGGTGTCCGCCGGGCAACCCCCGATGTGGTAACATGTTGGGCAAAGGGGCGCGCCGCCGCATTACCTACCTCAAACCGATAACGGGTTAAAGAGACGAAGTCTCTCACAAAAAAACCGGGAGTCACGTTTGCCGAACCTGAAACAATTTAACCAACCGGGCCTCTTTGAAGTACTGCTGCTGGCCACCGGTACCACACTGGGATTCCAGACGATCCGGGCCTTCATCGCCAGCCTGACCTGGGTGCTGGGTGACCGCCTCGGACTGGGCGCCATGATGCTCGGAGTGGTGGGTCTGGCGGTCTTCGCCACCGCCTTCCTCGGCGGGGCGCTGAGACGCCTCATCGGGGTCTCAAAACTGCGCGTCTATAGCGGCGGGGGATCGGGCCTGAGTGTGCTGGCGATACACTTCTGGCGTGGGGACCCGGTGGTGGATCTGGCGCTGGCGATGCTCGGCACGGCATGTTTCGGCATCTTCATCACCAACGAGCTTGACCTGGTACGACGGCGCGGTGGCGTGGCTCCGGGCTGGTTTGTGCTCGGCATATTGAGTGGCACCACGCTCGACGTGGCCCTGAACGGCGCTTTCGGCACCTACGACGCGATCGGGCAGCGCGGGGCGCTGCCCGGCCTGGCGACGGTACTCACGGTGGCGCTGCTCTGGCTCTCCCTGGCGAGGTTGCGGGCAGGCGCCGCCCCCGACGAGAATCCATCCGGGACGCGGGCGCTGCCCTGGCTCGCCATCGGCCCATTCATCTTTCTGCAACTGATGGTCTATGCCAACGTGGCGCGCGCCGGCGCTCTCACCGGCTGGGGAGGACCGTTGGCCTTCGGTGGCGTCCTGCTGGCGCAATTGGCCGCCCTGGCGCTGGTCGCCTGGTGGCTGCAACGCGAACTGCGCCGTACCTGGCTGGTAGCCGTGATCTGCGGCGTGATTCTGCTGCTGGCCTCTCTGCCGGTGGCGGATGTGGCGGCCTGGCGAGCGGCACTGACACTGACCGCGGGGCAGATGGCCGCGGCCTGCCTGCTGTTGGTATTGGTGCGTGGCCTCTGCGTCCCGCTACCGGGCGCCTCGTTCCGTGGGGCCAGCGTCGCGGGTGGCATCGGCATGGTGCTGGCGGTGGGCCTAATCTTCGGCTACTACGCTTCATATCAAATCGCGCTCCCCTTCAGTAACGCCAGCCTGGAGATGGTGGCTGCGGCGGTAGTGGCGTTGGCGGCGCTGACGGTTGCCTTCAGGCGGTTACCGGCGCTGCTCCAGGCACGACGCACCTGGTATCTCCCGGTGCTAGCGGCAGTGCTGCTGCTGTTACCCCTGGGACAACTGGCCTTCCGGGACGCGCCGTTACCAGTGGCCGGGAACGGTCTGCCGGTACGCGTTATGAGCTACAATCTGCACAACGGCTTCGGCGCCGACGGTGGCCTCGACATGGAGGCCCTGGCGCGCGTCATCGAGGCAGCAGAACCGGACATCGTGGCATTACAAGAGGTCTCCCGCGGCTGGGTGGTGAGCGGCAGCGTGGATATGCTCGGCTGGCTCTCCCGGCGGCTGGACATGCCTTACGTTTCCGGCCCCACCGCCGGGCCACTCTGGGGCAATGCCATCCTCAGCCGTTTTCCCGTCATCGGCCATGAAAACCGGGAGGTCCCGCCGCCTGAACTGTACCTGCGGCGTGGCTATACCGACGCCTTGATCGACATCGGCGGGGGGGAGACGTTACGCGTCTTGGCGACACACCTGCACCACTACGACGCGGATTCACA
>CAZPSW010000130.1:0-4785 GCA_964589255.1 uncultured Dehalococcoidales bacterium | reverse complement strand
ACTGCTCCTCGACGTAGTAGTGTTCGTTGAGGGTCAGAATCAGCGGCAGGTGGTGGGCCTGGGCTGCTGCCGCCGCCGCGGCCAATTTCTCGAAGCGGGTGAAATTAGCCCCACCGCCGGGACGGCGGTTGATGGCGCCGGCGATGTAACGGTTGTGCCAGTCCTCGGTGAGGAGCCCGCAGTAGAGTTCGTCGGCGCCCGCCTCGGCCAGCGCCGCGACCTCGTCTACTTTATCCAGCGGTGAAAGTATCTTCAACTCTTGAGCCCTACCTGTCCTCATTATAGAGGGTCAGAGCCGGGGGCGGCTAATGGCGGGCCCGAATTTGACGGTGACAAGGGGTTCAAGAGGGCCCCGTCCCCCCGTGAAAACACCCATCGGGTGTCCCCATCCCCTTAATCCCCTTCCCAGTATCAGGGGAAGGGGAAATAATATTTCTAAGGGGCTGCGCCCCTCGAACCCGCTTCGTCTAAAGAAGGGGTACGATGTATTACCTTGTCATGGTGCCGGATTTTACGCCCACGGGTTTTGGGTCGTAGGGTGAAACCCTACAAAATCACGGGGACAGGGTCACAAAAACAAAGTGTTTGAATGTGGTTGTGCCCCTGACAAAAAGAATTCGGTAAGAAAATACCACTAATCGCCGAACCGCGCCCTGACCGCGTCATCAGTGAGACCGCTGACAGAGATTACCTTGAGCCGCCCCCGCTGACCACGCAAGATCTCAATGTCCCGCCTGGCCACCCCGAGCTGCCGCGCCAGCAGCACCACCAGCGCCGCATTGGCCTGCCCCGCAACCGGTGGCGCGGTGAGACGCACCACCAGCGCCCCGTCCCGAAAACCGTCGATCCGGTTCCGGCTGGCGCCGGGACGCACCCTGACCGTGAGCCGCACCGGGAATTAGTAGTCGCCGTGTTGTTTCAAGGAGCCGGCCAGGATGCCCACCAGGAGCAGTACCGCCGAGATCGCCAATAGCGACATGCCCTCCAGATTGGCCATCACCGGCACCACCTCCATGGTCACCACCACACCGAAGGCCCCCACCAGGAACCCCAGGATACCGAAGAAAAGTGCCACGCTGCCCATATAAGCTGCCTCCCGGAAATAATCCGGTTTCATTTTAAGCGGTCTCTGCGTTATAATCAATACGAAAGACATGCAAATCACAGAATATATTTATCTTTACCCCGAAAGAGGCATACTCGACGCCAACACCTACGTCATCCGGGGCCGGAAAACGCTGCTCATCGACGCGGGCTCGGTAGAGACGATCAACGACAAGCTGCGGGAGATGGCCGGGGACGGCATCGAGGCGGAAGCGATCGACATCATCACCACCACCCACCTGCACCCGGACCACTTCTGGGCCACCGATGCGCTGCAACAAATCAGCGGCGCCGAGGTCATCATCCCGGAATTACAGGGAGAGTACCGGCAGCGCTTCATCGACGATTCCGCCCAGATCTTCGGGCTCCAGGGGCTGGAATTCACCCCCTCAAGCCTGATCAGCGACGGCAGTCTGGACCTGGGGGGCACCACGCTCCAGGCGATCCACACGCCGGGACACTCCCCGGAAAGCTACTGCTTCTACGACCCGGAGAGCAAGTTCCTGGCCTGCGGCGATGTCATCTTCGAACGCAACGTGGGCCGTACCGACTTCCCCGGCGGCAGCAGCGAAAAGCTCAAGGCCTCGATCGAAGGTCTGGCGGCACTAAAGGTGGACTACCTGCTGCCGGGACACATGGACGTGGTCCGGGGCCCGGAACAGGTGCGGGACAATTTCACCTACGTGCGCAAGATGATCGACTGCGTGCTCTGAAGGTGACGACGACGGCTTTCGAGGTTGGCCCCTACCGCCCGCCGAGTGAGGCCTATTCCCTGCTCATCCGCGCCACCCGCAACTGCTCCTGGAACAAGTGCCGCTTCTGTATGATGTATAAGGGCGAAAGACTGGAACTGCGACCGGTGGCGGAGATCAAAACGGGCATCGACGTGGCGGCCCGGGCCTATGAGGACATCCTGGCGCTGGCGGAGCATAACGGCGTGCCCAACGTTACCGCCGCCGAAGGCGTGCTGGCGCGGCCCCCCAGCGAGGCGCATTACCACGTCGCCAACTGGGTCTACGGCAGCGGCGCGCGCCACGTCTTCCTCCAGGATTCCAATTCCATCATCATGCCCACCACGGACCTGGTGGCGGTGCTGCAGCACCTCGCGGCGCGCTTTCCCCAGGTGACGCGCGTCACCAGCTACGGGCGCGCCGATACCGCCGCCCACAAACACCCGCACGAACTGGCGGCGCTACGCCAGGCCGGCCTCACCCGGCTGCACCTGGGGCTGGAAACGGGGCATGACCCCTTGCTTAAACTGATCAACAAGGGCGTCACCGCGGCCCGAGCCGTCGAGGGTGGGCGTAAGGTGGTGGCCGCCGGCATCGAGCTCAGTGAATACGTTATCCTGGGCCTCGGCGGTGAGGCACTCTGGCGCCAGCACGCCCGGAACACCGCGGCGGTGCTGAACCGGATCGGGCCTGATTTCATCCGGGTACGCACCCTGACCTTGAAGGACAATATGCCGCTCGGTGAGGACACCGCCAGCGGCAGTTTCCGGCGCCTCGGTGACGACGGCATCATCGCCGAAGAGAAGATGCTGCTGGAAAACCTGGACTGTACGGCCCGCTTTGTCAGCGACCACATCACCAACCTCCTGATGGAGCTCGAGGGCCAGCTGCCCGGTGACAGGGGCATTATGCTGGGCACCATCGCACGCTACCAGGGCATGAGCCAGGCAGACCGGGAGAATTTCCGCATCGGGCGGCGCAGCGGCATCTACGCTTATCTTGACGACATGCTGCACCCGGACCGCCGTGAGGCCGCCGCGGACCGTGTCAGGCGCTACCGTGGTGAGGCCCAGACAGTGCCCGACGATGTCACCTACCGGCTGATGACGAGGTTTATCTGATGGCGCCGCAATTGGCCCGGATCGTAAAGTTACTGGGGGAAAATGGCCTCACGCTGGGGACGGTGGAATCCGCCACCGGGGGGCTGATATCAGACACCGTGACGGACCTGGCGGGGAGCTCTGATTTCTTCCGTGGCGGGGTCACCGCCTACGCCAATGAGATCAAGACCGGTGTCATCGGCGTCGCCGCAGAGACGATTTACACCCACGGTGCGGTGAGCCCACAGGTGGTCGAGGAGATGGCTTCTGGGGGGCGCAAATTACTGGGCGTGGACATCTGTATAACGGACACCGGCATCGCCGGACCGGGCGGGGGCACAGAGAGCAAACCGGTGGGCCTCTTTTACTTTGGTTTGGCGACGCCGCAGGGCGTCTTCAGCCGCCGCTACCAGTTTCACGGGGACCGCGCGGCAAACAAAAAGCAGGCGGCGGCGGCGGCACTTGATTGGTTGGTGGAGTATCTCAGTCAAAAGGTGTAGCAGGGGCGCAGCCCCCGGCAATGAAGACGCCGGGTGGGAACAAAAGGGGTTTCACCCGAACCGTAAATACCGCGAACAAGGGGATGGGGCACCACGAAAACCCTCACCAGCCCGATCCCAAAATAAACCCGTGCCACCACATCTGGCCCCACCCCGCCCCAGGTGCTATACTGTGCGGGAAACCAAACCAGAAAGGAAATCAAATGAAACGAGGCGACGGACGCGCCTGGGACGAACTCCGCCCGGTAAAGATCACCACCGGCTACCAGAACTTCCCCGAGGGCTCGGTGCTGGTGGAGATGGGCTTTACCAAGGTGATCTGCGCCGCGAGCGTCGAGGACCGCGTGCCCCGGTTCCTACGCGGGCACGGCGTCGGCTGGGTGACCGCGGAATACGCAATGCTGCCAAGCTCCACGCCGCAACGCACCGACCGCGAATCCCACGCCGGCCGTGTCAGCGGCCGCAGCCACGAGATACAGCGCCTGATCGGACGCTCTTTACGCGCCGTGACGGACATGGAGGGGCTGGGCGAACGCACCTTCACGGTGGACTGTGACGTGATTCAGGCGGACGGCGGCACCCGCACCGCGGCCATCACCGGGGCCTACGTGGCGCTCTACGCGGCGCTCCGGAAGATGAACAACATGGGCATCATCAGGGACGTGCCGCTAAAACAGATGCTGGCGGCGGTCAGCGTCGGTGTGGTGCGCAACAACAACCTGCTGGACCTCTGCTACGACGAGGACTCGAATGCAGACGTTGACTTCAACGTGGTGATGACGGATCGCGGGGACTTCGTCGAGTTACAGGGCACCGCCGAGCAGAAACCCTTCCCCAGGGATGTCATGGACTCACTGCTGAACGTGGCGGAAAAGGGCATCCGAGAACTCTTCACTCATCAGCAGACCGCGATCTCCGGCCTGGAGTAACCCTGCCGGGATTTTGCCCTCGTCATTAAAAACTGGGCGAATTGTTCTTTGCCCCCGTCAGTCTGCCTGCCGGGCTTTAAATCAAGGCCGCACCTGCCCGTCCCCGACCACGAGCCACTTGTAGGTGGTCAGTTCCTTGATCCCCAACGGGCCGCGGGCATGCATCTTCTGCGTTGAGACACCCACCTCCGCGCCAAGGCCGAACTGCGCCCCATCGGTGAAGCGGGTGGAGGCATTGGCGTAGACGCAGGCGGCATCCACCTCGTCAAAGAAGCGCGTCACCGCGGCCTGGTCCTCGCTGATGATGGCCTCCGAATGGCCGGAACCATAAGTCTCGATGAAGGCCAATGCCTCCTCCAGCGAGTCCACCACCTTGATCCCGGCGAGGAGCGCCAGATATTCCCGGCCCCAGTCATCAGTG
>CAZPSW010000129.1:0-4806 GCA_964589255.1 uncultured Dehalococcoidales bacterium | reverse complement strand
GACTTCGACGAAGTCGCCACCGAGGCGCATCTGGAGCGGCAGCACATTGCCGCACACCAAGCCGAGCACCAGGCGGCGTCCGCGCCGCTGCCCTGCGGCTGCCCTTCGGCCACGGTGGCCCAATTCGACAGCCCGGCGGAGGAAGCCGACACTGGCCACAGCCAGCCGTCACGCCTGACCCAGTGGCCGGTGCAGATGACGCTGGTACCGCCGAACGCACCCTTCCTGGCCGGCTCTGACCTGCTGCTGACCGCGGACTGCGTGCCCTACGCTTACGGCAATTTCCACCAGGATTTCCTGAAGGACCACGCGCTGTTGATCGCCTGCCCCAAGCTGGACGATTATGGGGCGCACCTGGCCAAGCTCACCGAGGTGATCCGCCAATCATCCCTGAAGAGCCTCACCGTGATGCGCATGGAAGTACCCTGCTGCGGTGGTCTGACCCAGATGGCGCTCCAGGCAGTGGGGGCCTCCGGGCAGAGTGTGCCGCTGGTGGAGATCGTGATCGGCGTGCGCGGTGACCTGCAATCCGTGAACCCGCTGTAACCCACTCCCTGAAGCCATGCCGCGCCCGCGACGGTCTGCGTCGCGGGCGCTTTTTTATGAGCGCTCTGACCTGGCCCCGCCACGCCCAAAACGTTGACGCCGCGCGCGGTCGCGTGCTAAACTAATAGTTGAGAAAAACGCTCAACAATAGGGATTTATGAAGCTTTCAACCAGGGTTCGTTATGGCACCCAGGCGCTCGTTGACCTGGCCCTCCACGCCGGCGGCGCCACCGCGCCGCTAAAGGACATCTCGAAGCGGCAGGAGATCTCCCTGCAATACCTGGAGCAACTGGTGGCGCCATTGATCGCCGCCGGTATCATCGGTAGCACCCGTGGCCCGCGCGGCGGCATCCGGCTGTTGCGACGCCCGGAACAGATCAGTCTGGACGAGGTCTACCAGGTGCTCGAGGGCGAACAGGTGGCCGTTGACTGCCTGCGTGACCCGACCGCTTGTTCGCTTTACGGTTCCTGCCTCACGCGGGATGTCTGGCAGGAGGTCGACGACGCGATCCAGAACGTGCTCAGCGGCACCACGCTGGGTGACCTGGTGGCGAAGCATGGCAGCCGCGCCAGCGATGACGCCATCACCTATTCCATCTAACCCGGTACACCCGGAGCCGGGACGGGGGTAAGATGACAGGGATTTACCTTGATAATGCCGCTTCCACGCCGGTGCGTCCCGAAGTACTGGCGGCAATGCTGGCCTGCCTCACTGAGGCCCACGGCAACCCCTCCAGCATCCACGCCCACGGCCAGGAGGCCGATGCCCTGGTGAGCCAGGGGCGCCAGCAGATCGCCGGTCTGATCGGGGCGAACAGCGAAGACATCATCTTCACCGGCGGCGGTAGTGAGGCGGACAACCTGGCCGTCAACGGTATCTGCCAGGCGCTGGCCGGTGGCGGCGGTCACGTCATCACCAGTGCCATCGAGCACCCGGCGGTGCTGGAAACCTGCCGTTACCTGGAAAGTCACGGCGGCCGCGTCACCTACCTGCCGGTGGACGCCGACGGACTGGTTGACCCGGAGGCGGTACGGCGCGCCATCAACCATGATACGGTACTGGTGACGGTGATGCTGGCGAACAACGAGATCGGCACCATCGAGCCGCTGGCCGAGATCGGCACCATCAGTCGCGAGGCCGGAGTTTGTCTGCACACCGACGCGGTGCAGGCGGTGGGCCACATCCCGATTGACGTTGACGCCCTGGGCGTTGACCTACTTTCGCTGAGCGCCCACAAGCTCTGCGGGCCCAAGGGCATCGGGGCGCTCTACGTGCGTCCCGGCACGCGCCTGGACCCGATCATCCACGGCGGCGAGCACGAACGCGGGCTGCGCGCCGGCACCCTCAACGTGCCGGGCATTGTCGGCCTGGGCCGGGCGGCGGCCCTGGCGGCGGCGGAAATGGCCGCCGAACAGCCACGCCAGATAGCGCTGCGGGACCGCCTCATCACCGGGCTGGAAACAAGCATCGAGAACTGTTATCTCAACGGACACCGCACGCGGCGGCTGCCGGGCAACGTCAACGTGCGCCTGGATTACGTTGACGGCGAGGCGATGCTGGTGAACCTGGACCTGGCCGGTATCAGCATTTCCACCGGGTCCGCCTGCGCCTCCCTGGAGAATGAGCCCTCCCACGTGCTGACCGCGCTCGGGGTGCCGCCGGAACGGGCGCATGGGTCCCTGCGCTTCAGCTTGGGCCACCAGACCACCGGGGCTGACATCGACCGCGTGCTCGAAGTACTGCCGCCGATCGTGGCCAAGTTACGCCTTATCTCGCCATTGGGCCCGGCCTCCCGCAAGCAAGGGGAAGAGGGGGCCTGAAATGGCCCTGGAAAGTGACATCCTGCGCCGCAGCAAGACCATCGCCGTGGTCGGTCTTTCGCCCAAAGAAGACCGTGCCAGCTTCCGCGTGGCGCAATACCTCCAGGCGCAGGGTTACCGCATCATCCCGGTCAATCCGGCCACGGATTTGATCCTCGGCGAACAGAGCTACCCGGACCTGGGGGCGGTGCCCCCGAACCTGGTGGACACCGTCGAGGTGTTCCGCCGCGCGACGGACGTACCGCCCATCGTGGAGCAGGCGATCGGCATTGGCGCGGGGGCCGTCTGGTTGCAGGAGGGCATCGTCAACGAGGCCGCGGCCACGCGCGCCCACCAGGCCGGGCTGGACGTGGTGATGGACCGCTGCATGATGAAGGCGCACCTCGCCATGACCGGGGAGTAGTTCCCGACCGCCCGTACCAGGTAGGATTTCACCCCACAACCCCAAAAGAGTCAAAGAGGCGAAGTCTCTTAATCTTACATCCCCTTCCCCTAAAACCAGGGGAAGGGGTCAGGGGATAGGGTCACCCCAAAAACAAACGCGTTTGAAGGTGGTGGCGCCGCGCCGGCTACAATAACTGGCGGAGGGGGCGGGATTCGAACCCGCGGTCCCTTGCGGGACAACGGTTTTCAAGACCGTCACCATAGGCCACTCGGACACCCCTCCGCGGCTCCAATTATACCGCGAAGCGGGTGGGCGGGGGAAGGCTCACAAAACCCAGCCTGGCCGCCTAGCGGATCTCGGTGACTCCCATATAGTCGTGCAGCACCGCGGGCAGCCGCACGCTGCCGTCCGCCTGCTGGCAGTTTTCCAGGATCGCGATCATAATGCGCGGCAGCGCCAGTCCGGAGCCGTTCAGGGTATGCAGGTAGCGGGGTTTTTCATCGGCGGCGGGGCGGTAGCGGATGTTGCCGCGGCGGGCCTGGAAGTCCAGGCAGTTGGAACAGGAAGATACCTCCAGCCATTCAGCGGCGCCGGGGGCCCAGACCTCGATGTCGTAAGATTTTGACGAGGCGAAACCCAGCTCCGCGGTGCAGAGTGCCACCACCCGAGTGGGCAGTCCCAGCAGCGCGCAGATACGTTCCGCGTCCGCGGTCAGCGCCTCCAGCGCGTCATTGGAATCCTCCGGGGCGCAGAATTTGTAGAGCTCGACCTTGTCGAACTGGTGGCCGCGTTTCATGCCGCGGGTGTCCTTGCCGGCGCTCATCTTCTCGCGACGAAAACAGGCGGTGTAGGCGGCGTAATGCAGCGGCAGCACCCCCGGCGGGATGATCTCGTCCCGGTGCAAGTTGGTCAGCGGCACCTCGGCGGTGGGCACCCACCAGTAGTCCTCCTCGACGTCGTGATAAAGGTTGTCCGCGAACTTTGGCAAGTTAGAGGAGACGTACATGCATTCCTGCTTCACCATGAAGGGCGGGTAGATCTCGGTGTAGCCGTGCTCCCGGGTGTGGCGGTCCAGCATCAGGTTGATGAGGGCGTGCTGCAGGCGCGCGCCAAGCCCCTTGAGGACGTAAAAACGGCTCCCTGAAAGCTTCGCACCGCGCTCGAAATCGATGATATCCAGCGCCTCGCCGATCTCCCAGTGAGGCTTCGGGGTGAAGGCGAAACCGGGCACTTCACCGAAGTGCCTGATCTCCACGTTATCCGCCTCACCGGCGCCCGGCGGTACCGATTCCTGCGGTATGTTGGGCACCCGCAGCAGCAGCGCCCGCAGGTCATCGTCCAGTTTGTTGGCTGCTTCCTCGAGATCCCGAATCTGGTCCCGCAGGCAGCGGCCCGTCTCCGGATCGCCACGCTGCTTCGAGGCCAGTTTGCGCTGGCGGCGCAGCTCTTCGAGCTCGGTTATCTGTTCGCGGCGCAACACATCCAGCCTGACGATCTCGTCGATGGGAGCATTGTCCTGGCGCGAGGCCACCGCCCGGCGTACCGCCTCGGCGTCATCGCGGATGTATTTCAGGTCCAGCATGGTCAGTCTCCCGTGGCCGGCATGGTTTGTCGCGCAGTTGCGGGAAGAGGATTACTTCGCGGATCGACGTCTGGCCGGAGAGCAGCATCACCAGCCGGTCAATGCCCACGCCGAGGCCACCCGTCGGCGGCAGCCCGTAGCGCAGGGCGGTCACGAAATCATGGTCTATTTCGGGCACTTCGTCGTCACCGGCGGCCTTCTCCAACATCTGGGCCTGGAAACGCCGTTCCTGTTCCAGCGGGTCATTGAGTTCGGTGAAGGCGTTGGCGATCTCCATGCCCCCGGCGATGGCCTCGAAGCGCTCCACGGTGTCCGCGTCCCCGGGCTGGGACTTCGCCAGCGGAGACATCTCCCGCGGGTAGTCCACTAGGAACGTCGGCTGCGCCAGGGCGGGTTCCACGTAGTCCCCGATGAGCTGGTCTATTAGTTTGCCCCGGCTCTTGGCCGGGTCAACTTCCATGCCCGCCGCGGC
>CAZPSW010000128.1:0-4824 GCA_964589255.1 uncultured Dehalococcoidales bacterium | reverse complement strand
CCTCGCCTTCTACGTCCCCTGCATGTTTTTCATCCTACAGGGGCACAAGAAGGCCCTAAGAGTCCCCTGGTATGACATAGTGGCGGCGGTATTGGGCTCCGGCATTTCGATTTACTTCTACGCGAACAATTGGGCCATCGTCAACGTCGGCTGGAACCCGGCCACCACAATGAACATGTGGCTCGGCGTGGTACTGATACTGTTGGTGATCGAAGGCAGCCGCCGCGTGGCGGGCCCGGTCTTCGTCCTCGTCTGTGTCATCATCGGACTTTACCCCATCTTTGCCGACAAAATGCCCGGCGTGCTCTTTGGTTTCCAGTATCCATTCGCACACACCATGTCCTTGTACGCCTTCGGTAGCAACGGGCTGCTGGGCATTCCGGCCAAGGTAATGGGGCTGATCCTGATCGGTTTCCAGGTTTTCGCCGGGGTCATGATCGTCACCGGGGCGGGGAAATTCTTCCTCAGTTTTGCCGAGAGCACCCTGGGCAAGTATCGCGGCGGTCCGGCCAAGGTGGCGGTGGTCTCCAGCGCCCTCTTCGGTAGCTTGAGCGGGAGCTCCCTTTCCAACGTGGTGGCGACCGGCTCCATCACCATCCCGGCGATGAAACAAACCGGCTATCCGGCGCATTACGCCGGGGCCATCGAGGCCTGCGCCTCAACCGGCGGCGGACTGGTACCCCCGATCATGGGTAACGTCGTCTTCGTGATGGTGGTTTTCCTGGGGATTGACTATGCCACCATCATGGGAGCCGCCATCATACCCGCAATCCTGTTCTATTTTGGCCTCATGTTGCAGGTTGACGCCTATGCCGCCAGGGTCGGCATCAAGGGCATCTCGATGGAGGGCGTGGCGCCGCTACGCACCGTGTTAAAGACCGGCTGGCCGTACATCAGCGCCATCGGCTTCCTTATCTGGGGGCTGGCCTACATGCGCTGGCAACCCGCCACCGCGGCATTCTACGGCGCCGCCCTGATGATGTTGCTATCCTTTTCCCGGCGTGAAACCATGCTCACCCCGAAGAGGCTGCTGGAAACTGCCATCATGGTGGGCAAGCTGATCACGCAGACGTTCGCGGTGCTGATACCGGTCGGCATCGTTGTTGCCGGACTGGTCGTCACCGGCACCTCGGCCGCCTTCACCGCCAGCATTGTCCAACTGGGCGGGGAGAATATCTACCTCATCATGTTACTCGGCATCGTCGCCTCCTACATTTTGGGCATGGCGGGCCTGATTACCCCCGGCTACATCTTCCTCGCGGTCAGCTTCGCCCCGGCGGCCATCAGTGTCGGCCAGCTGGACCCGGTGGCGGTACACCTGTTTATCATTTACTATGTAATGCTGGCGGTGCTCACGCCGCCGGTGGCGACAGCGGCTTTCCTGGCCGCGGCCCTGGCGGGCGCTTCCCCAATGAAAACGTCACTGGCGGCGATGCGTTTTGGGGTCGTGGTCTACTTTATACCGGTGTTCTTTGTATTCAACCCGGCGCTGATCCTGCGCGGCAACCCGACCGACGTACTCTACCTGCTGCCCCTGTGCCTGATCGGGGTGGTGTTCATCGCCGCCGGTCTGCAGGGTTATCTATGGAGGGTGGGTAATATCTCCCTCTGGGTGCGTGGGCTGCTGATATTGGGCGGGTTCGGCATTGCCTTCCCCGAGTGGTGGACCACCCTCGGTGGCGCCATCCTGCTGGTGCCGGCGGTCAGCGCCGCGGTGATGCTCAACCGAAGGAACAAACTTACCGCCGATCCATCGCCGAGTTGACCCAGGATCAAACCCGGCTCAGATCAAACCTGGCGGAGGTAGTGAGATGACGATACGTCAGGAATTGGCCGAATTTTGCATCAGCCTGAAGTTTGAAGACCTGCCCGCCAGCGTGGTGCGCAGTGCCCGGGTCTGCCTGATGGATCAAATGAGCCTGGTCATTGGACGTGGGCCCACCTTCGCCGAGGACAACCCGGACATCGCCACCGTTTACCGGGAAATGGGTGGCCGCCCAGAGTCCAGCGCCCTGGGTATCGGTGGCAAGATTCCCTGTCTCCACGCGGCCCAGATCAATGCCTACGTGGGCACCGATACAGGCATGGATGCGATCCACGAAAACACCATCATCCATCTGCCGGCGGCGCTGGTACCGGCCACCGTGGCGGTGGCCGAGACGCAAAAGCAGAGTGGCCGGGAGCTTATTTTAGCAATCGTCGCCGGCGCCGAAGTGATGGCCCGCATCGGCCTGGCGCTGGGCGTGAAGCAGACGTATGCGCGCGGCTTTCATCCCAGTTCCATCGCGGCGCCATTCGGTTGCGCCGCCGCGGCGGGCAGACTGCTGGGACTGAGCACCGATGAAATCGCCGAAGCGCTGAGCGTGGCCGAGTCTCAGGCCGCCGGTTCCGGCATGTTCGGTGGCGAGATACATCCCACCTCGTGGTATTTTCAGATCGGGCGCGGCGCCCAGAGCGGGGTACTCTCGGCAATGCTGGCCGGGGCCGGCATGACGGGACCGGAACTGATCTTCGAGGACCCGCTGGGCTTCCTCGCCGGCTACTCGGACCAGGCGGACCAGGGCCAACTCACCGCGGACCTCGGCAGCCGCTGGGAGATAAAGAATCTGATCCTGAAGAAATACGGGGTCGGCCTCTACCTCTTCACCACCATCGAGACACTGGAACGGATGCTCCAGGAGTATCGTCTGGTGGCCGGGGACATCGCCTCAATAACGCTGGAACTGCCAAATACGGTGATACCCAAGGTTGGTTTCCCCGCTTTTCCGATCAACCGCGGCGCCACCCGCATCAGCGGCCGCTACATCCTGGCCACCACCGCGCACCTGCCCGGCCGCATGGCTTACAGCATGGAGTTCTCGGACCTGTCCCAGAGAAACGACCCCGACGTGATCGATCTTTTCGGGCGCACCCGAGTCCTCCCGAACCCGGAACTGGACCGTATCTTTCCCGCCAAGCAGGCCTGCATCCTGACCATCAAAACGAAGGACGGACGGGAGTTCCGGCAGCGCAATGACGGCCCCTTCCAGGGTGACGCCACCCATCCGCTGACCGAGGCGGACATTGAAACGAAGTTCCAGCGCCTGGTGGCGCCCGTTTTGGGCCAGGCCACCACGGACCGCTTGCGGGATGGGCTGCGGCAAATTGAGAACGCCGCCGACGTTTCCCCGCTGATTGAAATGGCGCTGCCGTGAGCCACCCGCCAGCGCCCGGTGCGGTATGAAAAAGGTCGAGATGGCGGAAGCCCTGATCACCGATGAGTTGATCGCGGAGATGCGCGCTAAGGCCGGGCTGAAACTGCGCATCGAGCATTCCATCAACAACCGTGTCGCTACCGAAATCGCCATCAGCAAGTTCGCCGATGGAATTGGTGACGGCAACCCGCTCTGGAGCGACGCCTCATACGCCGCGGGCACCCGGTTCGGGGGCATCACGGCGCCACCAGCCTGGATCATCTGCGTCTTTTCCGGGGTGCAGTTCGGCTGGCGTGGGCTGGGCGGGTTCCACAATGCCTCCGAGCTGGAATTTTACCGGCCGATCATGCTGCATGACGTGATCACGCCAACCTGTACCTTCGTTGGTTTCGAGGGCCCAAAGCGCAGCGAATTCGCGGAAAAGATGATCATCGACAAATTCGAAAATCTGTACACCAACCAGCGCGAGGACGTGGTCGCCCGTATTGTCTGGTCCGTGATGCGCACCGAAAGGGCCACCGCCCGTAAAAAGGGCAAGTACCGTGACATCCAACTGCCGCATCCCTGGACGGAGGCGGAACTGGCCCTCGTTGAGGCGGAGGTACTGGCCGAGGCCCCCCGTGGCGCGGCAGTCCGCTGCTGGGAGGACGTAGATGTCGGCGAGGCCCTGGCGCCGGTGGTCAAGGGCCCACTGGGGCTGACCGATGAACTGGCATTCATCGCCGCCGCCGGCGCCCCAATACCGCGCCTGGCGGCGCACGGCGTGGCGCTACGGCAGTACCGGCGGCACCCGGCCTGGGCCTTCCGGGACCCCGGCACGCACGCCCTGGAACCGATATTTTCGGTGCACTACAACCAGGCCGCGGCGCGTGCCATGGGCCTGCCGCTGCAATATGACGTCGGTTTCCAGCGTCAGTGCTGGCAGACCCATCTGCTGAGCAACTGGATTGGGGACGAGGGCTGGATCAAACAGGCAGCCGCCGAGTACCGGCGCTTCGTCTACTATTCGGACGTGGTGCGCCTGTCAGGCAAGGTGGTGCGGAAATACCGGGATGCCCAGGGCGAACCCTGCGTTGATATTGAGACCTACGCCATCAACCAGCGTCAGGAAGAGGTGATGCCGGGACGGGCCACCGTGGTGCTGCCGTCAAGGGATGAGAATACCTATCCCCTGGTGAGCCGTCTGCCGCACTGAAAGCCTCTACGGCCACCAGAGTCTTTCCGCTTCCCTGGTGAGTTCAACCCGAAAGTCAGGATGCGCGATCCCGATCAGCGCTCTGGCCCTTTCCCGAATCGTCTTACCCTTCAGGCGGGCGACGCCGTATTCGGTGACGATGCAGTCCGCCAGGCCACGCTGGATGGTGACCACCGTGCCGTGCGGCAGTTGCGGCACGATGCGGGAAATAGTACCATCTTTCGCGGTGGCCGGTAGCACCGTGATGGCGCGCCCCCCCTTTGAGAGCGAAGCCCCCACCACGAAGGCAATCTGACCGCCCGCCGCGGAAATCAAATCCGGCCCCAGGCTTTCGGCGGTGATCTGCCCGCTGAGGTCTATCCCCAGGGCGTTATTCAGCGTCACCATGTTGTCATGCGAGGCGATGATACGCGGGTCCTCAAGGTAGGCGACGTC
>CAZPSW010000127.1:1724-4877 GCA_964589255.1 uncultured Dehalococcoidales bacterium | reverse complement strand
TAGGTAACCGCGCCGGTCCTTGTCAAGGCGCCACCCGGCACTACCGTCAGTTGAGGTAGATCAGCACGATGCCGGCGGTGATCATCAGGGTGGCAAAAAGGCGCGGCAGCAGGGACCGCGGGTTCCGGTCCCAGTCCATGAACCGTGTCACGACGCTCCCCAGCAGCAACCCGTAAACGAAGACAAAGACGTGGCGGCTACCGGCTACCGCAGATACCAGCGAGACCGGCCCACGGTCCATCGCCTCAAAGAGCAGCCAGTTTCCCAGCATCGCCACCACCACGTTCAGGAAGACAAGGAACATGTTCCGGTGGCGTCGCGGCATGTCCCGTATCTCCCGCAGCACCGCCGGGCGCAGCGTCACCGCGGCGAAGACCACCCCCAGAAAAAGGGAGCCGATGGCGTAGACATTCCAGACGGGCAGGCTTTCCAGGGCGTACTTGTTGCCCACGTCGGCGAGGGCCAGCAGGACCGCCGCGGCGGCCAGTTTCCAGAAGGTGTGTGAGAGGAATGGCCCTCGTTTTTGCCTGTCACGCTTCACCGAGATGAGTACGGCACCGCCAACCGCCAGCGCCACCGCCACCCATTGCAGGCTGGAGAGATGCTCCCCGAGCAGTGGAATCGCGAACAGGGCCACGAAGACGGGATAGGTGCCGATGACGGGCACCACCCGTGTCACTTCTTCCTCGTTCATGGTGCGCAGCATCACGGCGAAGGCGATGCCCCGGAGCGCCCCGGCGGCCACCGCCGCGGTCCAGGCGTCGGCACCGGCGCCCTGGGGTATCGGAATAATCACGAAGAGGACGGCGACGTAGATGAAGAGAAAGGGGCACATACCGAGCAGGAAAGGGCGCCAGCCAGGCATGCGCCGCTGGATCATGTTGGCGTCAAAGACGCTGATGAAACCCATCACGGCGGTGGACAAAACGGCAAAAGTGACCCAGTTAATAGTCATATGTACCTGCGGGGTGTTCCCAGTGTACTACAAGTCATGGTGTGCTGGGAAATGGTGACGGGTGTGTTGAAGTTGGTGGCGCTGGTGTAAAGCGCTTGGGACGTTTTTGGGGAAATTAGTATTATAAGGGGCTGCGCCCCTTGAACCCGCTTCGTTTAAGGAAGGGGTACGATTATTTACCCCGTCGGTGATTTGGACTTCGTCTCTTGGATTCGTTTGGGCTGGGGAAGGGGTACGATTATATACCCATGTTTGTGGTTTAAGGGGCGTGGCGCAAAAGAGGGCGGGCTAAATCTTCAGCCCGCCAAGCAAATTCTTCGGCAGTTTACCCTTCATCCCCTGCCGCATCAGCTTCTGCATCTGCCCGAACCGGGAAAGCAAACGGTTGATGTCCGCCGGCGTGGTGCCGGAACCGCGCGCGATGCGCCGCCGGCGGTTGCCACCCACAATGTTGGGTTTGGCACGTTCCTCCGGCGTCATTGAGAGGATGATCGCCTCCACTCTGGCCAGATCCTGCTCGGCCTGGGGCAGGTTCGCCGCTGCCCCGGACATGCCTGGAATCATGTCCACGATCTGTGAAAGTGGCCCCATTTTCTGCATCTCCCGCATCTGGATCAGGAAATCGTCGAGCCCAAAGTCCTGCTTTCTGACCTTTTCCTCCAGCGCCTGCGCCTGGTCCTGATCGAAAGTGGCTTGCGCCTTCTCAATGAAGGTGAGTATGTCACCCATGCCCAGGATGCGGGAGGCCAGGCGGTCCGGGTGGAACGCTTCCAGCGCCTCGACGCGCTCCCCGGTGGCGATGAATTTGATCGGCACGCCGCTGACCCAGCGGATGGAGAGCGCGGCGCCCCCGCGGGCGTCCCCATCCATCTTGGAGAGGATCAGTCCGGTGAGGCCCAGGCGGCGGTGAAATTCGCTGGCGATCTGCACTGCATCCTGGCCGGTCATGGCGTCCACCACCAGCAGTATCTCGTCGGGGTGGAGCACGCGGTTCAGTTCGCTGACCTCATCCATCAGGGCCTCGTCTATCTGCACCCGCCCCGCGGTATCTACCAGGATCCAGTTGGCGCCCAGCCGGTCGGCCTCCTTAAGACCAGCGCGGCAGATGTCCCGGGGCTGGAACCCGGGCGTCTCGTGGTAGACCGGAATTTCCAGCGGTTTGGCCAGCGTCACCAGCTGTTCCGTGGCCGCCGGGCGGCGGTTGTCCGCGGCCACCAGCAGCGGGTGCTGGCCCATCTTTTTCAGGTGGTTGGCCAGCTTGGCGGCGGTGGTCGTCTTACCGGAGCCCTGTAAACCCACCAGCAGCACCACGGTGGGCGGGTTCGAGGCCGCCTTCAGCGGGCTGTGCGTGGTGCCCAGGGTGGTGACCATCTCCTCGTTGACAATCTTGATCACCTGCTGTGCCGGGGTCAAGCTCCGGAGCACGTCGCTGCCCACCGCGCGTTCCCTGATGCGCCCCACGAAGTCCTTGACCACCTTGAAGTTGACGTCCGCCTCAAGCAGCGCCAGGCGCACTTCGCGGAGGGCCTCGTTGAGGTCCTTTTCACTCAGTTTGCCGTGGCTCGAGAGGCGGGCGAAGACCTGGCCCAGTTTTTCGTTCAGGAAATCGAACATGATATTCATTGTACGGTCGTTCAGCCTCAGGGTCAAATGGAGCATCCGGGGGGAATGCCGCGGCGTGCCGTTTTTGCTAGAATGAGTGGTATCACCGCGGAGGCAGCCTTGATACCGGTTACCCTCAGCCTGACGAATTTCATGAGTTACGGGACGGACGTACCGCCGCTGGACTTTACGCAGTTGCACACCGCCTGTATCGCCGGGGCCAACGGTCACGGCAAGAGCAGCCTGATCGACGCCATCACCTGGGCGCTCTGGGGGCGCACCCGCGCCCCGGGCAATGACGACCTGGTACGCACCGGCCAGCGGGAGATGAGCGTCGATTTCACCTTTGACCTGGCAGAGCGGCGCTACCGCGTGCTCAGGAAATACCTTTTACCCGCCGGGCGCCGCCGTTCCGGCAAGCCGGTACTGGAATTCCAGGTGCGGGCCGAGGACGGCAGCTATCACGTCATCAGCGGCGGCACCATGACCGAGACGCAGCAGCAGATCCGTGACGTGCTGCACATGGACTACGACACCTTCACTAATTCCGCGCTGCTGCTCCAGGGCCACGCGGACCAGTTCACCGCGCAGCGGCC
>CAZPSW010000127.1:0-1714 GCA_964589255.1 uncultured Dehalococcoidales bacterium | reverse complement strand
CATACTGGGGTTGGACCAGTACGACCGGCTCGAGGACCGGGCGCGGGCGCGGGCCCGTGAACACGATACGCGGCGGGCGGGCCTGGACGGCGTTATCGGCAGCCTTGATGAAGACCTCGCTACCCGCCAGGGCCTGGAAACGGAGCTGGCCGCAGCGCGGGCAGAACTGACACAACTTGACGAACGGGCGCAGCGGCAACGCACTGCACTGGATGATCTGCGGGGGCGCCGGGAATTGCTTGAGGGCAAGCGGGTGCAGCTGGAGCAGTTGCGGCGCAGCCTGGCGCTACAGGTGCAGCAGGCAGACCGTTGGCAACTGGAGATCGCGGAGGGCCGGCGGCGGCTGGAGGAGGGCCGGGCGCTACTGGCGCGCCGCGCCGAGGTCGCAGAGGGCTACGGGCAGCTGATGGCGGCGCGTCAGACGGTCACCGAGCAAGAGCAGCGCTTCCGGCGTTTGAGTGCGTTGGAAAAGAGCCGGGGTGAGCTTGAACTGGCGGTGCTCAAGGCAAATGAAGAACTGGGCCGGGAACATGCCCTGCTGGGGCAGCAAATGGAGACCCTGGCGGCACAATCCGCCCGTGGCGAGGCGGCCCGCCGCGATATGGCTGGTTTCAAGACACCGCAGGCTGACCTGAAAGCAGCGGATAAAGCACTTGGCGCGCGGCGGCAGGTGCGCGAAGAAATGGCGCTGGGGCTGGCGGCGTGGCGTGAAAGGGTGCCGCGGCTGGAGCGTGAACGGGACGCGATACATGAGAAGGCGGGATTGATCCACGTCGGCGGGGACACGCACTGCCCGCTCTGCGAGACGGAACTGGGGCCGGAGCGCCTGGACTTCATCCAGCGTAAGTGGTCCGAGGAGGCGGCGCAAAATGCCAGGCAGATCGCGGCTGGCCATGATAAATTGGCGCGGGACACGCAGGCCCTGAAGACACTGGACGTTGAGATCACGGCCACCGGGGATGAGCTGGAAAAACGCCGCCGCTCCCTGGGACAGCAGCGCGCGGTGCTGGAAAAACAGGTCACCGACGCCGCCGCCGCGGCGGCAGCATCCGCGGAACTGAAAGAAAACCTGGCGCAGATCGAGGACCGCCTGGCGCGGCGTGACTTCGCGGTCACGGAACAAGAGGCGCTGGTGGGCATCGCGGCGCAGCGGGCGGAGATCGATTACACCCCGGAAATTTACGAAGCGGCGCACCACACCGTATCGGAAAAGGCCGGCTTCGAGGCGCAGTTCCGGGCGCTGGAGCAGGCAGCAGGTCAGCGTGAACAGGAACAGGCCACGCTGCAGCGGGCCGAGGCGGCGCTGGCCGAGCTTGAGGTGACGCTGACCGCGGATCGTTTGACGGATGCCGCGCTAGCTGAAGAAACGGCGCTGCTGCCGGCGCTGCGTGACGACCTGACCCGTGCGGAGGCGGAATTCGCCACCCTGGAAGCGGCGCGCCAGGGCGTACAAAAGCAACTGGCCACCACCGAAGCGGAGCTGCGGCGCTTGGCGCAGGTCAAGACGCGGCGCGCCGCCAGGGAAGAGGAACTCAAGGAGGCACTTAGTCAGGCGCAGATCTACCGGGACCTGGCCAATGCCTTCGGCAAGCGGGGCGTCCAGGCGCTGCTGATCGAGATCGCGCTGCCGGAGATCGAGAGCGAGGCGAACCGGCTGTTGGGGCGCATGACGGATAACCGCATGCACCTGAAAATCGAGACGCAGCGCCAGACA
>CAZPSW010000126.1:3524-4889 GCA_964589255.1 uncultured Dehalococcoidales bacterium | reverse complement strand
CGCGGCGGGCCCGGCGCGGGCTCCATCCGTCACGCCCAGATGGACTATCTCTCGGTGACCCGCTGCGGGGGGCATGGCGGCTACAAGACGATCGTGCTGGCACCGTCCTCGGTGCAGGAGATACATGACCTGATGCAGACGGCGTTTTACCTCTCGGACAAGTACCGCAACCCGGTCATCGTGATGACGGACGCGGTGCTGGGGCAGATGATGGAACTGATCGAGGACAAGCGCCTGGATTTCCCCGCCCTGCCGGCCAAGGACTGGGCCCTCTCCGGCGGCGCCAACCACCCCGGCGGCGCCTGGCAGGAAGTCCACTGCTCGCAGGGCATCATCACCCCCGCGATCTATCTTGAGTCCCTGCAACATTTATTCGATAAATACCAGACGATCACCGATACCGAGGTGATGTACGAGGCGTACCAGGCCGACGACGCGGAACTGCTGCTGGTAGCTTACGGTTACGTGGCCCGCGTCTGCCGGGAGGCCGTCGCGGCGGCCCGCGCCGATGGCCTCAAGGTGGGCCTGATCCGGCCCATCACGCTCTGGCCCTTCCCCAAAGACGTGCTGCGGGAAAAAGCGGAGTCCAGCGTTCGTTTCCTGGTCGTGGAGGACAGTCCGGGCCAGATGATCGATGACGTCAGGCTCAGCGTTGAGGGGCGCTCCAAAATCGACTTCCTGGGCATGTTCGCGCGGCACGTCGGCTCGGATTTCGGGCTGCTCTTGCCGGACCGGGTGCTGGCGGAAATCAAGAAAGTACTCGGGGAGGCGGTGTAATGACGACGCGTGAAAAAGTCGCCGGGGGGCCGGAACTCTGGAACCCGGAGATCATGGGGGCGCCGCTCTGCCCTGGCTGCTGGCACGGTACCATCGCCTCGATCATCGGCCAGGTGGTCGAGGACATGGACATTCATGGTAAAACGATCGCCGTTAGCGGCGCCGGCTGCGCCGCGCTGGCGATGGCCGGCTTCAGCTTTGACCGCACCTGGGGGGCGCACGGGCGTCCGCCGGACATCGCCACCGGTATCAAGCGCGTCCACCCAGAGGCCGTCGTCTTTACCATCCAGGGGGATGGGGACCTGCTGGCGATCGGTTCCGATCCTTTAATGGGGGCGCTCTCCCGCGGTGAAATGATCACCATCTTCATGTTGAACAACACCAATTTCGGCACCACCGGCGGCCAACTGGCGCCGACTTCCCTGATGGAGCAGGTGACACCGACGACGCCGCTGGGACGCGCCCCCACTGAGGGCTATCCGGTGCATGCCGCCGAAATGCTGGCCCAGTTCCAGGGGGTGGCCTACAGCGCGCGCGGGTCGGTGAACAACGTGGCCAACTACCGCGCCACCAAAAAATACATCCGGG
>CAZPSW010000126.1:0-3514 GCA_964589255.1 uncultured Dehalococcoidales bacterium | reverse complement strand
GCCGCCCTTCAGAAGCAGGTGGACAACGTCGGCCTGAGCTTCGTGGAGATCATCTCCGCCTGCCCGGTGCAGTGGCACGTGACGCCGCTGGAGAGCCTGAAACGGGTTGAGGCCCAGGTGCTGGCCGAATATCCGCTCGGTGAATTCAAGAATGTTGACCGGCTGGGTTAGGGCCCGCCCGGTAGCGCCAGAAAGGAGCGTCATGACTCAAGAAAAAAGGGGTGAAGTCATCTTCAGCGGCATCGGCGGCAGCGGCGTGCTGCTGGTCGGCGAATGCACCGTACGGGCCGCCGCCCAGGCCTACGAGAACCTCGTCTGGTTCCCCAACTATTCCTCCGCCGTCAGGGGCGGCCCATGCGAATGCACCGTCATCTTTTCCGACGATGATATCGCCTCCCCGGTGCTTTCGTCGGCGGATGCGGTGGTGGTGCTGGACCCGGCGCAACTGAAGGCCGGTGAGGCCCGGGTGCGCTCCGGCGGCACGCTGATTGTGGAGAGCACCGGTCTCAAGGACGAGGCGACGCGGGATGACATCACCGTGATCAAGGTTCCGGCTCTGGAGCAGGCCCGCGCCGAGGGCAACCCGCGGGGCACCAATTTCATCATCCTGGGCTGGTACATCGGCCTCACCGGGCTGCTCCAACCGGCGCTGGTGGAGGCCTACCTGGAGACCAAGTTCAAGGGTGCCGCTCTGGAATCGAACCGCAAAGCCTTCCACCTGGGCCTGGCGGCCTGCGTCGCGGCCGGGAGCCGGAGCTGATGAGTGGCCCCCTGGACGGCGTCAAAGTAGTTGAGATCACCCAGTTCCAGAACGGCCCTGTCTGCGGGCGCATCCTGGGGGACATGGGCGCAGAGATCATTAAGGTGGAACCGCCGACCGGTGACCCGGGGCGTGGCTTCATGACCATCATCGGCGTGCAACTGGGCATCGAGGGGCGTAATTTCTACTTCGAATACTGCAACCGCAACAAGCGCGGCATCGTGCTCGACCTGAAAAAGCCGGAGGGCATGGAACTGTTCCTCAAGCTGGTTGACGACGCCGACGTATTTCTGACCAACATGGCCATCGGCACGCCGGAACGCATGGGCATCGGCTACGAGGTGCTGGCGGCGCGGAACCCGAGGTTGATCTACGCCCAGACCACCGGTTGGGGCAGGAGGGGCCCGGACGCCAAGGCCTTCGCCTATGATTATGCCGGGCTGGCCCGCGCCGGCACGATGACAATGTGCGGCGAGGACGGCACCCCACCGCAACCCTTGGTGCCCGGCCTGGCGGACCAGATGGGCGCCATTGTGACCGCCTTCGGCATCGTCGGCGCGCTTTACGCCAGGCAGACTACCGGCAAGGGGCAAAGAGTGGACTCCTCAATGCTCGGGGCGATGATCGAACTGGAGGGGGTGGTGCTCGCCGCCCCCAGCCTGCTGGGCCAGGAATTCCCGCGCCCGGTGAGGAGCAAGGCGGGCAACCCGCTCTACAACCACTACAAATGTTCGGACGGGCGCTGGGTCGCCATCGTCAACCTGCAACCGGACCGCTACTGGCCCAACGTCTGCCGCGCGCTGCAGATCGAGGATTTACTGGACGATCCGCGCTTCAACAACATCGTCTCGCGGGGCCAGAACGCGGAGGAGATGGTGCGCATCATCGACGGCCGTATCGCCACCAAACCGATCGCGGAGTGGGTTGAAATCTTCAAGCGCGAAGAGGTGATCTTCACCCCGGTGCAGACGGCTACCGAGGTCACCAATGACCCCCAGGCGCTGGCGAACAACTACTTCGTCTGGTACGACCACCCGGTCTTCGGGCGCACCAAGATGACCGGCTGGGCCTGGGACTTCAGCGAAACGCCCTGTGCCATCCAGCGGGAGGCCCCGGAACTGGGTCAGCACACCGAAGAACTGCTGCTGGAAATGGGCTACAACTGGGATGACATCATCGCGCTGAAGGACAAAGAGGTCATCTAAGCGCGGTTCCGGGACTCGAACTGACTGACTTGTGAGGAGACACCAGCCTTGAAATACGACCTGATCGTGATTGGTGGCGGCCCCGGCGGGCTGATGGCGGCGCGCACCGCCGCCCGTGACGGGCTGAAGGTGCTGCTGCTGGAGCGCAAGAAGGTGCTCACCGAAGTCAACCGCGCCTGCGTACAGATATTCTACCTGAACAAGCTTGACGCCAACTGGCTGACCCTGGAACTGACCTCGAAGATAGACGCCTACATTGAACAGGTCTCCGCCGAGACTTTCCAGGATTTCACCCGCTTTAATTTCCTCGAGGCCGGTTTTTCACTGGACTACCGGGGTGACCTGCGCGCCTATTACAACTGGTTCCACCTTTCACCATCCGGGCGCCGCGTAATGCGTTACCCGGTGAACCGCGTCCCCTGGGGCTATTATTACCACAAGGAGGCCTTCCTGGCGGAACTGCTGGCGGACGCCGGCGCGGCGGGCGTGGACATCCTGACCGGGGTCACGGCGCGTTCGGCCGTCAACGTGGACGGCGGCGTTGAAGTGAAGGTCAGCGGGCCAGCCGGGGAGCAGACCTTCTCCGGGCGTGCCGCGGTGGCCGCTGACGGGCTCAATTCCAGCATCGTGGAGAGCCTGGGGCTGAACCGGGACCGCCCGGTACGCAACGCGCGCCCACGCCAGATACTATTTTACGTCCTCGAGGGCGTCACCAGCCCCTACCGTGATAACTCCTGGGTGATGTGGGACATCCCCAGTTTGCGCGCGGACAACGTCTACATGGGGCTGGGCCCGCATGATTGCAACCTGCTCGGCGCGGGCTCTTCCAACCCGGAGGTGCCCCCTGCGCAAGTCCTTGAGGGCCTGATGCGCCACCCCACCTACGCCCCCTGGTTCCAGGGTGCCCGCGTGGTGAGTAAAATGGGCACCTCGCTGGTTTCCCGGCCCGCCCTGAAACAAGTGGTGGTGGGCAACATCCTGGTGGTGGGGGACGCCGCCGCCTCGGTGGAATGCTGGGTCCAGGGCGCGGTGGCGGGCGGCTACCAGGCGGTCAAGGCCTTAGAGAAAGAATGGCACGATGGGCCCGGTTTTCAGGAATATACGGACTGGTGGGCGAAGGCCTTCGCTTTCAACCAGACGGTGCACACCAAACGCTCCACCGATACCATCCGCGGGGGGCAGACCTCGATCGTGACCCTGATCAGCCGCTTTGACGACGCCGAGACAGACGCCATCTACGAAATGTTTGAGGACCAGATCGGCAACGCGGCACTGCTTGCGGCCTCAAACCTGGACCGCGTCAAAGCGGAACGCCCGGATCTTTACGCCAAGATGCTGTTCCCGGACAAATCAAGTTGATGAAACTGTTAGAGCCGGGACGCCTCGGCGCCGTCACCCTGCGCAACCGCGTGGTGATGGCGGCCATGGGCGTCAGCCGTCTTGAGGAGACCGGCGGCCGCTGGGGTGAGGGCATGCTGGCCTACTACCGGGCGCGGGCCGAGGGCGGCACCGGCATGATCACCAGCCATTCCGTCTTCGTCACCCGGGA
>CAZPSW010000125.1:0-4953 GCA_964589255.1 uncultured Dehalococcoidales bacterium | reverse complement strand
CGTCCAGATCGAGGTGTAGGGTAACAATGCTCCATCAAGCAGGGAACCAAAAACGTTGTCGCCCTTTCCCAGCGTCAACTTCTCCTCTGCCAGGTTCAGAGTGTTCAGTAGCAGATCGATCTGGTCCGGGATTGACGGAGCGTTATCGTCGATCTCCCCGGTAGCCCCTCTCCCGTAAGACCGTTTCAGGGCCTCAAGCTGCGTGATCGCGATGTTGATTGAATGTACTGCCTGTGGCAAGCTAAAAGCGAAGGTCTGATAAGTGTAGGGATAGGTCACCCTTTGGTATGCGCTCTCGGCGGCCTGGTAGACGCTCTGCGCCGTGGCCAGGTCAATCTCGGAGCTCTTGACCGCGGCCGCCGCCACAGCAAGGTCTATCTCGGCGCTGTGGACGGCATCCTGCCTCGTCGCCAGGTCAATCTTGGCGCCGCTAACTGCATCCCGTGCCGTGGTGATATCAATTTCCGCCAGACGCACCGCGAACTCCAGGCTCCTGATGTCGTCCTCCAGTGTCTCCTGATCCAGCCGGGCAATGACATCACCCGCCTGCACCGCGTCTCCCTTTTCAAACATAATTTCGGTGATCTTACCGGAAGTTTCGAAGAAGACTTCGCGCTGCTCCACCAGGCGCACGTTACCGTCCGAAGAGACCTCCACCTGCAGGTCCCCGCGATGCAGGTCCACCGGCTGGCGCTGCACCGTTTCTTGCGGCGGTGAGCAACCGATACTGCCGGTCAGTAATGCCGTCGCCAGCAGTGCCGCCAAAAGGTATTTCAGATACCGCATGTGTTTACCTCCAGCCTAATCCGGGTGCCTACCGTCCGGGGATTGTCTTTGGCGCGTGAGGATCTTGGTGATCTCTTCGAGCAGGTCATCGTAGGCCCGCAAATGCTTCTCCGAGAGTTCCGTGAGAAAGGCATCAAGCCGCTCGCGCTGCACGTCCCAAAAATCATGGACCAGTTCAATGCCCGGCTCACTGAGACGGCAGATCACCGCGCGGCGGTCTTCCGGGTCAGTCTCCCGGACTAGTAGGCCGCGTTCCACCAGACGGTCCACGATACCACTGATGGTGGCGCTGGTGACGCCGAAGAGCTCGGCGATATCCCTGACGCGCATCTGCTGCCTGATGTGCAGCAGCATCACCAGTTTGAGCTGCGTCATGGTGAGGTCGAAGTTGGCGATGTCGGGCAGCGTCAGCGCCGAAACCCTTTCCGTCCTCTCCTGGATGCTGCGGATCAATCTTTTTCTTTCGGATTCCATTACTTCAGACTATCTATTAACATACGGCTTATAGTTAGCATTATACTAACTATCTTTGAGCCTGTCAATACACCAGATGGTCTACCGTGCGAAAAAACCGAGCTGGGGGGGGCGGGGCGGGGTGACCGTGCCAGCTAGCTGCCGAGTCCCTGGGCTTTGGCGTAAGCGGCGCGCACCGCCTGAGCCACCAGGTCCACCAGGCCCCCCGCCTCGAAACGGGCGATGGCCTCGGCGGTGGTGCCGCCGGGCGAGGTCACCATGCGCCGCAGTTCCGCCGGCGGCAGGCCGGATTCCTCGAGGTAGCGCGCCGAGCCAAGCACCGTTTGTAATACCAGCTGGCGTGCGGTCGCCTCGGAGAAGCCGATGTCCACCGCGGCCGCCTCCAGGGCTTCCATGAACATGAAGACGTAGGCGGGCCCGCTGCCGGAGATGGCGGTGGCCATGTCAAGATAAGATTCGTCATCGACGTAGGTCTCGCGCCCCATCGCGCTGAGCACTTCGGCGATCTCAAGTTTCTGCGCTACGCTAACCTCTTTAGTGGCCGTCCAGACGCTCATGCCCTGCCCCACCTGGGCCGGGGTATTCGGCATCACACGCACGATGCGCCGGTGCTCCAGCAGCCGTTCCAGCGTCTCTATGCGGGTGCCCGCTAGTATTGAGAGCACCACCTGCTCCGCGCCGAGCTGTCCCGCGAATTCCGCGGTGGCGGTGACCATGTCCTGGGGTTTGCAGGCCAGCACCACCACTTCCGCGTCGCTGATGGCCTCGACGGTACTGGTGCGCACGCGTACGCCGTATTTCTGGCTTAGGTACTGGCGCCGCGCGGCGTTCACGTCACTGCCGGAAAGCTCCCCGGCGTGAGCCACCCCCCGGGCCAGCAAGGCCGCCACCATTGCCTCTCCCATATTACCCATGCCGACGAAAGCTATCTTCACGGCTCACCTCCGGGATTGCGCTATGCTACCTGACCACCAGATTCACCAGTTTACCACCGACCACCACCACCTTGAGGATGTCCCGTCCCTCCGTATGCGCCCGCACTTTAGGGCTGGCCAGCGCCAGTTCGCGGACCAGGTCATCGGCGCTGTCGGCAGCCACTGTGATGCGATCCCGCAGCTTGCCGTTGACCTGTACCACCAGGGTCACTTCTTCGTCCTGCGCCAGGGCGGCGTCCCAGACCGGCCAGTCACGTTGGTGCACGGAATAGGGGTGGCCGCTGAGTTCCCAGAGTTCCTCGGTGATATGCGGCGCGGTGGGCGCCAGCAGCAGCATCAACGTGGTCACCGCCTGCTGCCAGGCGGCGGCCTCGACCGAGGTCGCGTCACGAAACTTGTAGAGGGCATTGGTGTATTCCATCAACGCCGCGATCATGGTATTGAAGTGGATGCGCTCAAAGTCCCCGGTCACCTTTTTCACCGTCTGATGCGTCAGGCGCACCAGGTCAGCGGTGGCCACCGCTGTCACCACGTCCGGCTGGTACGGCTCCAGTACCAGATTCCAGACCCGATTCAGCCAGCGGCTGACGCCGGAGAGGCCGTTATCGTTCCAGTCCCCACCCTGCTCCCAGGGACCGAGAAACATGAGGAAGGCGCGCACCGCGTCAACGCCGAGCGCACTGACGTATTCATCCGGGTTGACGACGTTGCCGCGGCTCTTGCTCATCTTCTGACGGTCGGCGATGATGGTGCCCTGGTTGAAGAGCCGCTTGAAGGGCTCGCCGAACTCCACCAGACCGATGTCCCGCATCGCCTTGGTGAAAAAGCGAGCGTAAAGCAGGTGCATCACGGCGTGTTCCGCGCCGCCGGTATAAAGGTCTACCGGCAGCCACTGGCGCGCCGCGTCCTCACTGAAGGCGGCCCCCGCGTCGTGCGGACTCAAATAGCGCAGGAAATACCAGGACGAACAGAGAAACGTGTCCATGGTGTCCGTCTCCCGCCTGGCCGGGCCGCCGCAGTTCGGACAGATGGTGTTGACGAAACCCTGGTGTTATTTCAGCGGTGATTCCCCGGTAGGGCGGAACTCGGCGTCTTCGGGCAGCAGCACCGGCAGGTCTGCCTCAGGCACCGGCACCGCACCGCATTTATTACAGTAGACGATGGGAATCGGGGCGCCCCAATAGCGCTGCCGCGATATCAACCAGTCGCGGATGCGGTAGCTCACGGTGCGTTTACCCCAGCCCTCGGCCTCAAGGTATTCGGAGACCTTGACGTTGCCTTCCGCGCTGGGGGCACCGTCGAATTGCGCCGAATTCACCATTAACCCCGGCTCGATGTAAGCTTCTTTGAGCGCTTCGCCCTGCCAGCCGGGCGGGGAGATCACCATCTTGACCGGGATGTCGTACTTCGCGGCGAAGGCAAAGTCCCGCTCGTCATGGGCCGGTACCGCCATCACTGCGCCGGTGCCGTAGCTGGCCAGCACGTAGTCGGCGATCCAGATCGGCACCTTGTCTCCGGTCAGGCGGTTAGTGCAGTAAGCGCCGGTGAAGACGCCGTCCTTCTCTTTTTCGGTGGAGAGTCTTTCGATGTCCGTGGCCAGGCGGCTCTTCGCCACGTAGGCCGCCACCGCGTCACGCTGCCCTACGGTGGCGAGTTTCATCACCAGCGGATTCTCCGGGGCCAGCACCATGAAGGTGACGCCGTAGGTAGTGTCCGGGCGCGTCGTGAAGACGCGAATTTCTTTCTCCGCGACGCCCAAAGCGTCCAGCTCAAAAGATATTTCCGTGCCGTAACTCTTGCCAACCCAGTTGCGCTGCATCGCCTTGATGCGCTCCGGCCAGTCAATACCCTCATGCTGGCGCAATTCGTCGGCGTATTTCGTGATGCGGAAGAACCACTGTTCCAGGTCACGCTGCTGCACGGTGGTACCGCAGCGGTCACAAACCCCTTCGCCGACCACTTGTTCGTTGGCCAGTACCGTCTGGCAGTTGGGGCACCAATTCACCGGCGCTTCCGCACGGTAGGCCAGGCCCGCCTGGTAAAACTTCAGGAAGAACCACTGCGTCCAGCGGTAATATTCCGGCAGGCAGGTGATGACCTCCCGGTCCCAATCATAGACGGCGCCCATCGTCCTCAACTGGCGACGCATGTTGGCCACGCTGTCCAGCGTCCATTTGAAGGGGTGCACGCCGTGCTTGATGGCGGCGTTCTCGGCGGGCAGTCCAAAGGCGTCAAAACCGATGGGATGCAGCACGTTATAGCCCTGCATACGTTTGAAACGGGCGTGCACGTCACTCGGCGCCATGGCATACCAGTGTCCGATGTGCAGGTCACCAGAGGTATAGGGGAACATCGTCAGGGCATACCACTTTGGGCGCGGGTCGTCGTCGGAAACGCTATAGAGCCCGTCATCCGCCCAGCGCTGCTGCCATTTCGCGTCGATATTTTGCGGGTCGAAGGCCATCGCCATGTCTGCCTGCCGTGATGAATTCGGCGCCGGGTGCGCACGCTACGGGTGTGCGCGGCAGGACTTTGATTGTTGCCCGCGCACACCGTCGATTGTAGCACCGTGACCGGGCAGTGGCAAGCTTCGCCGGAGCCTGTTAACGGCGGCTCAGACGGTGCACCATGTCCACCATCTCGCGGGCGCGAGCGACCGGGGTTTCCGGCATGATGCCCTCGCCGAGGTTGAAAATGTGGGCCCGTGCCGGGGCCGCCTGGGTGAGCACCTGCTGCACCCTGGCCTCGGTCACCGCCG
>CAZPSW010000124.1:0-5105 GCA_964589255.1 uncultured Dehalococcoidales bacterium | reverse complement strand
ATCAGATCCAACAGCACCACGTCGTAGCTGCCCTGTTCGATCGCGGCCAGTGGCGCCGCGGCGCCACTGGCCGCGGCGGTCACCTGGTAGCCGTGCATTGAGACCATGTGCTGCATCAGTTCCAGCACCATGGGGTCATCATCCACCACCAGCGCCAGTTTCGGGCCACCGCGTGATTGTCTCGAGAGCCAGCCTTCGAGCACGTCACGTTTGAAACGCCAGGCACCCCCCACTTTGAAGGCCGGCAGGCGGCCGCGCTGGGCCATGCGGTAGACCGTCATGTGGTTCAGTTTCAGGTAACGGGCGGCGTCCTTAACATCCATCAGTGTTTCCAGTGGCATCCTCCTGGAGTGGGTCAAGCTTAAAATAATATAGTTATGTATAAAATTGTGCAGGTGTCAAGGTTTTGAGTGTGGCTGAGTTCAAATTGGTGGGCCAGCGATATTGAAATAAGAGACTTCGTCTCTTTGACTCTTTTGGGCTACGGAAAGGGAAAGCATTTTTACTAAGGGGCTTCGCCCCCTGAACCCCTTTGGGGGTGCTGTCAGCACCCCCATCCATCTGATATAATGTGGGCCGGGAGAGAGTGCCGTGAACGACGAGATCAAAAGCGCCTACGACATCGCCATCGAAAAGCTGGCCGCCATTGAGGAGCCCACCGAGGACGAAAAGAACACCTGGAAATACGTCCCCGATGGCGAAAAGCTGGCCGCCGGCTACCTGAAAGGGGAAGCGGACCTGGCGGCGGCGCTTGATAAATACGACGCGGTGGGCCGTCCTTACGTGACGCGCGGCGCCGCGGACGTGCTGTTGCCCGGGATCAAGTTGCCCCGTACGGAGGCGGAAAGCGCTTCGCTGGCGCTGGTCACCAGCGGCATGCGCCTGTTGAAAACGGACACTACGGCGCTGGAAGAACTGCTGGGGCGGTTGCAACAGGTCTTCGACCACTACAGCCAGACCGGTGCCGCCCAGATCGCCCAGGCGCACGACCAGCTCAAGCAGCAGATGACGGCCCGGGTGCAGCAGGCGCTGGCACAGCAGGTGGGCGCCGGTGCCAACATGACGATCGACGTTGAGGCGCAACCAGAATTCCAGGCCGAATGGCATAAGGTCAAGGCCCAGCTTGAGGGCCAGTATGACCGCTTGATCGAGGAGGTCAGGGCGCAGATTCGCGCGCTCGACTAACGGCTTGGACATCGAGGAGCGGCGCATCCAACAGGCGGTATCGCAGACCGAGATCGTGCGTTTGCCCTCCAGCCGCCTGGCCACCTTCGGGACCACCAACATCCAGTATTACCTGGTCACCGAACCGGTCTATGCTGAGCGTGGGCAAAACGACGAGGCGGTGGTGCGTGAGGGCAAGGTCATCGCGGAGCGCCCACGCATTGTGACGCCCTATTACTTGGCCAACCTCGATGGTTTCGGCAACGACGCACGCAAATACTTCGACATGCTGACGCAGCAGGAAGGCGCCGCCACGCCGGGTATCTTCTACGCCTACCGTAACGAGTTGCTGCATACCAGTATCGTCAGCGAGAGCGCGGACAGCGTGGTAACGCGCCTGGCCGATGAGATCGACCGCCGCGCTGACCCCCTGACGACGCTGATCCGTGGCCTCGACGAGCTCTGGGATGTCTCCCTGATGAAGTTCATCTTCGAAGTGACGCGCCAGTCCGTTTCCGGCAATCTGCGGGAGATGGGCCAATACGGCCTCTTCCACGTCGACCGCGCCGGGTTGCCGAAGGACGCCCGGATACGCATCGACCGGCTTTTCGCCCAGGTGCACAGCGGCGAACGGGAGCCCACCGACCTCAAGGCGGAGCTTGACCGCTGGGATGTCTTCGAAGAGTACGAGGATCGTTTCTACAGTATCTTCAGGAAACGCGGATAGGTTGGCGATGCAGATTTCGATGATCGAGGCCAGGGACCTTTCCGAGGCCTGGTTCCTGCTGCTCAGGCAGACGCTGGCGGACGGCTACCAGTACCGCATTGACCGCGGCAGCTACTCTGGACAGCAGCGCAAAGAGCTTGATTTCATGGTGGTGCGCATCGAGTACCCCGCCAACCGGCCGCTGGTGCCGGATGTACCGGACGGGGTGCCCCCGCCCAGTTCCATGGACTACATCGAGGAGTACCTGCCATACCTCATGACCTCGCACCGTCACGAAGGGGAGCAGTATACCTACGGCCAGTACCTGGAGCCACAGATCGCGGAGGTCATCAGGATGTATCGTGACAATGGCCACGAGACGAACCAGGCCTTCATGTCAGTCGGGGACGCGGCCTCGCTGGGCCTCAGCGACCCGCCTTGCCTGCGCTCCATTGACACGCGTATCCGTTATGGCAAGCTGCACTTCGTGGTCTATTTCCGCTCCTGGGACCTTTGGGCGGGCTTCCCTTCCAACATGGCGGCGATCCAATTGCTCAAGGAGTACATGGCGGACGAGATAGGCGTCGGGGACGGGGAAATTATCGCCGTCAGCAAGGGGTTGCACCTTTACGAATACGCCTGGGAGAATGCGCGTGCCGCGGCGCGCATGGAAAACCTCCGGGGTGGCCAGATGGAACTGCCTTTCGAACCGGGCGGTAACGGCCATAAGGAAAAACCGCTCTAGCGGTCGCCGTGGCGCACCCTCAGATAGAGATCACCGCGTCGCCCACCATTCGCATGACCCATGCCGCGCAGCCGGATCCGGGCGCCGTTCTTGATGCCCGCCGGTATCTTCACCGCCAGCCGCTGGCGTTTGCCGTCCCGGCTCACGGTGACCGTTTTCTCACCGCCGCCCCGTGCCTCGGAGGCACTGATGGGGAGCTCACGTTCCCGGTCCAGTGACGGTGCTGGCGCCACCAGGCTGCGCAGTAGTTTCCCGCCGGCCCATTTCGCCAGGCGTAACAATTGGCGTGTCAGCCAGCCGGGACGGTATGTGGTGCTGCCGCCCGCCGCGGCGCCCTGGAAGAAGATACCGTTCATGAAGTCCTGGTCAAAGCGCAGCCCGCCCTGGGCGAACATGCGCCTTAATTCATCCATCGCCTGGGCGCTGGAAAAGGCGGTGCGGAAGATATCCTGCTGGGAATAGTCGAAGCCGCTTCGGGCGCCCGCGAAACCGCTTTTCCGGAACCGGTCGTAATCCGCGCGTCGGGCCCTGTCCCCGAGTACGCCGTAGGCCTCGTTGATTTCCTTGAACTTGGCCTCGGCCGCGGCTTCCTGGCCGGGGTTCTTGTCCGGGTGGTGGCGGAAAGCCAGTTTCCTGAAAGCGGCCTTGATCTTCCTGGCGTCGGCGTCTTCCGGCACACCGAGGATGGTGTAATAGTCTTTCACGGTTTAATTATAGATTAACGTGGGGGTTGGTGCATGGGGGTAATTGATCCGGCGGCGCCGGGTATTACTTGTTCCGGAAATTGGGTTTTCGCTTCTCCGCGAAGGCCCGGGGCCCTTCAACGGTGTCCTCCATGCGGAGCAGATGTTTCTGGATGTGGTTCCCCAAAGCCACCGCCTCGGCGTGACTCATGCCGTAGGTACGGTGGTACATCTCGATGAAGGATGCCACCGACGCGGGGCCATTCCCCAGGATTAGATTGGCCACCTCGAGCGCCTTGTCCATCAGTTGCGCTGGTGGTACCACCCAGTTCACCAGTCCCATCTCGTAGGCGCGCTGCGCCGGCACTCTTTGCGGCACGATGGTCATTTCCAGCGCGTGCCGCAGACCAATCTGGCGCGTCAGGTTGGCCGCCCAGGCGCCGGTCAGGTTCCAGCGTGGCTCCACGATGGCGAATTCCGCGTTCTCCGAGGCCACACACAAGTCGCAGTTCTGCACCATCTCGAAGCCGCCCCCCAGTGCGAAGCCGTTGACGGCGGCGATGGTCGGCTTGAATATCTCCAGGTCCCGCGGCAGGTGGGGCCCGATCTGCTTCGTGATCGCCTCGATGGAGCCCTTCTCCGGGCCCAGCTGGTTCCGTTCCTTGAGGTCCAGGCCGGAGCAAAAAGAACGATCCCCCCTGGCGGTCAGAATCGCCACCCACTGGTCGTCAGCTTGCTTGAACCGCAGCCAGGCGTCCCGGAGTAGTTGTCTCATCTCCAGGTTCACGGCATTCAAACTCCGGGGGCGGTTCAGGGTGATGATGCTGATGCGCCCTTTTTCTGCGTAGAGAACTGCTGGTTCTGTCATCGTAAAGTTTGGCACTCCTTTAGCGTCCAATGGCCGGGTTTCCTCAATATTAGCAGGTCGAGGGGCGTGGCGGTACATTCTGGTTTGTTTGGGGGGTAACCCCAGCCCCGTTTTCGACGTTTGTAATGTACTGACTGCGGGTGGTGTGCCGTATATGATAACTGGCAACACGAAAAACCCAATATGCAGGGATGGTGTCTGATGACGAAAAAGTACCTCATCGGCGTTTTGGCGGTGCTGGCTCTGTTCGTACCCATGGCTTGCGCCAAAGCTTCGGATTTTTCAGGCGCACCCGCGTCCGCCCCAGCCCCGGCCCCCTCTCCCGCTTCGGCTTTGGCAGCAGCGCCCACATCGGTGAGAGCAGATGCCGGCGTACCTGCCCGGGCATGGTCTGAGGACCGTTTGATCGTGCGCACCGCGGATATGTCCCTGGTGGTACAGGACGTGCCGAAGGCAATGGCGGGCATTATTGACCTGGCCGAATCCTTTTCAGGGTACGAAGTAGCCTCACGGAACTGGCGGGAAAATGATCGTGTTTTTGGTTCTATTCGATTCGCATACCATCCGACGAGTCCTACAAAGCGATGGCGGCATTAAGGGGCATTGCGTTCAACATCGGCCACGGGCTGCGTTCCGGGTAGGCGGTAGTACGGTTAGTGCTAATAGAATATAACAACTTTATTGTAAATAAACCGTTGAGCTTAGACACTACGCCCATGACTCGGCGGCTTCATGTTAAAAGGGTTTCTTTATCCCGTGGGGAATACGGGACGGCCTATTGAATGCGTTTTCGGTGTTTGGCCAAGATGTCACCAACAAGTTCATAGTCACCACGCGTCGCCAGATAGGCCTGCTCGTCTTCTGCTTCCGACCAGCACCCCAGGTCATAGCCCCACCATGGTTTCTTGAGTTTCAGCGGTGATAGGTCTTCTTCCTGCC
>CAZPSW010000123.1:0-5114 GCA_964589255.1 uncultured Dehalococcoidales bacterium | reverse complement strand
TCTGGATTTGACCCATCTGTGAGGGGCGCGTGAACCAGCTGAAGAGCAACGCGCTGCCCAGGAAAGCACCGCTGGCGACTTAGAAAGCCGCGCCGTAGTCGATTATGCCGACGATGGCCCCCGCCAGCAGCGGCCCGATGCTCTCCCCGATGGCCACTGCCAAGCTGAACATCACCATCGACGAGGCCATGCCGTGCTTCCGGTCCTCGATCACCATCAGGGCGGTGCTGGAATTATTGTTCAGGGCGGCGCGGGTGCCGTTAAAGACGATCAACACCGCCGGCATCCAGAAAGCGGTGAGCTACGGTATCAGCGCCATGGAAAGCATCGTCACCAGGCAGGTGGCGATGATCAGCCGCTTCTTGTTGACCCGGTCCACGGTACGCCCCGCGAGGAGTTGTGTGGTGGTGGAGGCCCCGACGTTGATGAACATCCGCAGCCCGATCTGGGTGGTGCAGAGGCCCAACATCAGGCCGGCGAAAAGCGGCAGGAAGGCGGCGAAGGCCTTGCACCGATGTTCTCCGTGACGCGGGTGGCGAAGACGCCGCGTACCAGCGGAGATCGCCCCATCTCGCGGAAGGAGGGGCGTTTACGGTGCCGCGAGGTACCGTGTGACGACGGCATGAAGGCCAGCGTGCCGATGATGGCCAAAAAGCTGAGCCCACCCATGCTACCGAAGGCGGCCACCATGCCGGCGTCAAGCCGCCCGAAGAGGGGTGGCATGCCGCTGAAGGCATCGTAGAGCACGCCACTGAGCAGTGGCCCACAACCCATCCCTACCACGAACGAGGCATTGAAATAGCCCATCCAACGGCCCTCCTGACCCTACGGCGCCAGTTCCCCGATGATGGCCCGCGCCACCGGCACGATCATACCCCCGGCGGCGCCGTGGACGACGCGTACCAGTATCAGGTGCCAGACCTCGGAGATCCAGATGTAGCCCAGCGAGGTGACCATGAAGAAGCACATACCGGCGACGAGGAACCACTGCGCCCCAGCCGGTCCGAATAACGCCCGATGAAGGGCATCAGCACCGCCTTGGAAACGGAATAGCTGGCCACGATGACACCGAGCATGAGCGGGGTGGCGCCCATACCGGTGGCGTAACGCGGCAAGAGCGGCGCAATGATGCCACCGCCGAGCATCGCGGTGAAGGTGATCAGCGCCACCACCGGAAAAACTTTCTGGATCATCGGTCAGACCGCGGTCAGGCGCCGGAAGACAGGTCGCGGCTGAGTTCGTGCACCGCCTCGACGAGTGCCCTGGAATGGTCCAGCGGCGTCTCCGGCTGGATGCCGTCCCCCAGGTTGAAGACGTGGCCTTTGGCGGTCCGCCCCATCTGCAGTATCTCCGCCACGCGCTGCCGCATCAACTCCCGCGGTGCCGCCAGCAGAATATAAGGATCCAGGTTGCCCTGCACCGCCACCTTGGGGCCCAGCCGCCGGATGGCGGTGTCCAGGTCCGTCCTGAAGTCCACCTGGATGACATCGGCGCCCGAGTCCCGGATGTCCTCCAGCAGCGCACCGCCTTTGTCCACGAAATAGATGATGGGCACCGCTTCCAGCTTCAGTTTGGCGATCACCCGCCGCACGTAGGGATAAGCGAAATCGAGGTATTCACGCCGCGTCAACACGCCACCCCAGGACTCGAAGAGCATCACCGCATTGGCCCCGGCGTGGACCTGAGTGCATAACAGATCCGTGATGTAGCGGGTGATCTTCTCCATCAGGGCGTGGAAGATCTCCGGTGCCTCGTAGATCATACTTTTGACCCAGTAGTAGCGCTGCGAGACGCCGCCCTCAACCATGTAAGCCCCCAGGGTGAAGGGGCAACCGGCGAAACCGATCAGCGGCACCTTGTCCGCCAGTTCGCGCTTCAGGATGCGAATGGTGTCGATCTGAAACGGCAGGCCCTCTTTGGCGACGGGCACCGTCAGCGCCGCCACGTCCGTCCCGCTGCGTACCGGATGCGGGTAGATGGGGCCCTTGACCGGGTCATAGTACAGCTCGGCGCCCATCGGCATCACCGCCAGCGGCATGTCGGAAAAGAGGACACAGGCGTCAACGCCGTAGTGCTCGTAGGGCATGATGGTGATCTTGGCGGCCATCTCCGGATCCTGACAGAGGTTAAGAAAGCCATACTTGTTGTGCAGCTCCAGGTAAACGGGAATGTTGCGCCCCGCCTGACGCATCAGCCAGACCGGTGTGTAATCCACCGGCTCACCGCGGCACGCCCGAAGAAATGTATCGTTCACGTCACGCTCCCTTGTTTTTCGCCGTCCGGCGCCAGCCCCAGGTCCTCAAGCGCCAAACTCTTTAACGGCACCAGGGCCGCCAGCAGCGCCCGCCTGTCCCTTACCGGCAGCCCGTTCATGACGCGCTCCAAGGACTCCCGGGCCAGGGTGTCCCCGAGCGCCTGCTGTCCCTTATCGGGCAGCGTCAACCGAATCAGTCCGCCGCGGCGCCCCGTCCGCGTTTTCAATATCAGGCCCTGCGCCGTCATGCGTCCCAGCAGGCTGGATATGGTCGGCGTCTCGCGGAACATCACCCGCGCCAGCGCCAGTGGGGTGGCCTCGTTGCCCAGCAGGTTGATAATCTCCAAGGCGTTGACCTGCATCACCGAGGGCACCCCGCGCAAAGCCGAGGCGGACTGTCAAAGTTGTACCGTGGAGTGCACCTTCCGGGTGAATTAGCCAAGCTACGGGTCCCGTTCTCGGGCGCCGTCTTCACCCTCGATCTGTGTCACCAATTGGGCCAGGTCTTCCGGCTGGAAGAAGGTGGTGCGAGCGTGCAGGTAGTTGCCGGTGGCCTCGTCATATTCACCGTCGAAGGCGGCGTGCACCGCGTCATAGAGCCGCTTCGCCAGCCGGCTGGTGCCGCTCAGCGGGGCATGGCCACTGCCGTTACTCTGCCACCAGTAGTTGAGTACCGAGATGATACCGTCAAGCCCGGTCAGGGAGCCGATGCGGTGGCGCTCGTCTTCGGTGCGTCCCACTGCGGCCGGGTTGTAAGGCAGGTAGATCAGCCCCCCCGGGGCCTCTTTCTGCTTTTCCACGCCGGTCTGGTGCAGCCCGGCCTGGGTCATGAAGATGCCACTGCCCACAATGGGTTGTTTCTCTGAAATCTTGCAGACCTCGGTGGTGATCAATTTCGCCATTTCGGCCAGTATTTCACGTTTGAAACCGGGGTCCCCGTATTCCCGCACGTAGTCCGCCAGCACCTGCTCCAGCGGCGAGTTGCCGGTGCGCTCACCGAGGCCGCCGAAGGTAACGTTGACGCGCTTGCAGCCGTAACGCAGCGCCGCCATGCTGTTGGCCACCACGTAACCCAGGTCATTGTGGCCGTGAAACTCGAACTCGGCGCCGGTGGCTTGCTCGAGCGCGGAGACCAGTCGCGGAATGCCGAAGGGCAGCGCCGCATGAGGTTCCGGGGTACCCAGCCCCAGCGTGTCACAGATACGGAAACAGACCATGCCTTTCGTCTCCTTCATGACGCGCTGCACAAACGGTATCGTCCAGCCGGTAACGTCGGAACGAGTGGCGTCCTCGAGGTGGATGCGGGGGCGGATGCCGTACTCGCAGGCGGTCAGGATCGGCGCCAGGTAACGCTCCACCGCTTCTTCCTTGCTCTTGAAGCCGAGGCGGTCAAAGATGTGATGGTCCGAGGCCGAGGCTAGCATCCCGGTCTCCTTGATGCGCCCCTCGGAGACGCGCACGAGATCCCGGATGTCCTTGGGAGTGGCCCGCGTCCAGGTGGTCACCTTGGGGAAGTCATAGCCCCGCTCGATCAGCTTGTCCAGCGTCCAGAGGTCACGCTTCTGGTAGATGAATACCTCAACGGCCTCAATGACGCCGCTGCCGTTGTCCAGTTCGTGCAGCAGGTCATAATATTTTAGCTTGGTCTCGCTGGGGAAAACAGCGAAATTGGGGTCCTGCGCCCCATCACGGAGGGTGGTGTCGGTGATCTTCTTGGGATCAGTATGCGGGTTGTGCCCCGGGATGCGCGCCGGGTGTGACTCTAGTTTCAGTGGCGGTAATTCCCCGTGATAGTTGTAGTACACCCGCTCCGGGTTGATCTGATACTCTGGCATCAGTGCCCCTTTCCGAGTGATCTAATCGTAATCTTCCAACGTTGAGATGTCCCCCAGCGGCTGGCCCAGTTCCTGGGCCTTCAGGACGCGGCGCATGATCTTGCCGCTGCGTGTCTTGGGCAGGGATTTGACGAACTCGATCTCCCGCGGCGCGGTGGCCGCCGCCAGCTTCTTGCGGGAGAATTGTATCAGTTCGCGGCGCAGTTCCGGAGTTGCTTCGAAGCCTTCATGCAGGGAGACGAAAGCCTTGACCACTTCCATCGCCAGCGGGTCCGGCTTACCGATGACCCCGGCCTCAGCCACCGCGGGGTGCTCCATTAGGGCGCTCTCCACCTCGAAGGGGCCCACCAGGTGGCCGGCGGTATTGATCACGTCATCGGCGCGGCCCACGAACCAGAAATAGCCCTCGGTGTCCTGGTAGGCGCGGTCCCCGGTGATGTACCAGCCATCCCCCTTGAAGCGCGAATTGTACATCTCTTCGTTGTTCCAATAAGCGCGGAACATGCCCGGCCAGCCCTGGCGCAGGGCCAGGTTACCCTCGGTACCGGCGGGCACTTCCCGCCATTCATCGTCGATGATGCCGGGGCGGATGCCCGGAATGGGACGACCCATGGAGCCGGGACGTACCGTCATGAAGGCGTAATTGGCGATCATGATGGCGCCGGTCTCGGTCTGCCACCAGTTGTCGTGGATGGCCTGACCAAAGGCCTTGACGCCCCAGACCACCGCCTCCGGGTTCAATGGTTCGCCGACGCTGCAAATGTGGCGCAGGGTGGACAAGTCGTGCTTCGCCACCACGTCGTCACCGGCCTTCATCAGCATGCGGATCGCGGTCGGCGCGGTGTACCAGACGGTGACCTTGTACTTGTCGATGATGCTGTGCCAGTGGCTGGCGCGGAAGCCGCCCTCGTAGATCACCTGGGTGACGCCGTTAAGCCACGGCGCGAACATGCCGTAAGAGGTGCCGGTAACCCAGCCGGGGTCCGCGGTACACCAGTAGATATCGTCGGCGTGGAAGTCCAGCA
>CAZPSW010000122.1:0-5185 GCA_964589255.1 uncultured Dehalococcoidales bacterium | reverse complement strand
AGGGGGCATTCTCCACGATAAGCGGTGGGATGCGGTTTTCCAATGCCGCCAACCCCTTCAACTTGAGGCCGGTACCCTCCGCCGCGGCACCGAAGATGGACATCACGCGGTCGGTACGGGAGAACATACCGGCCATGATACGCGCCTGGGGATAACCCTTGATATTCTCAAAGAGCAGGGTAAAGCTGTTGTCCAGCGCCTTGATGATGCCGCTGACCTCAAGGTAGGGGTCAACCGCGGCCTTAATCACCAGCAGTTGTCCGGACTGGCGCAGGTATTCCAAGGTGCTCCGGGTGCTGGTGATGTCTCTTTCGGTCATGTCCCGTCCTGTCCCTGTGCCTGCCCTGTCAGGCTACAGGATGGCGGGGTGATAGTCAACTCCCGCCCGTCTCCCCCGCCAGAGTATCCTTATTTAGTTCAGGTCGTTGACGGCTTTGACTGACGCCGGGATGGTGCGCATGATCGTGAGCAGTGCGCCCTTCTCGTTCCGATGCAGTTTCCTCAGTGCGTTCAGATACCTGGCATACATGGGTGCCTCCTTCTTCACGGCTCCTCTTGCGCCGCCCGACAAGTCCGTTGTAAGTATTCCGTACTTGTCTGCCTTTATTTTAACTTGCTCAGTCAGTTGGGCCTTGTGTTTCTTGAACCGGCAGGTAACATATTCATTCTCAGTTTATTATTGGCTGGCGTGAAGCGACAACGGGGCCATCTTTATGAACCATGATGGCCCAAGGGGGTGATACTCTTGCCGGGATTTGACGTCCCAAGAGGTGCGACGCAGATTCAAAACAGGTGGCTCAGGGGCGACCCGGGCGGCCCATTTTTGACCCCCGCCGTGACCCTGTGCTACGCTGCTCCCGACAGCAGCATGAGCGAAGAACCAATACAGAACGACTGGCAAAAATGGCTCGGCCCCCGGACGGTGGAACCGGACCGGGGCGCGCCGCCGCGTCCCCGCCGTTGGCTCTACTGGGTGGGAGGAGTGGTACTGCTGATCGTGTTGGGCAGCATCGCCAATGGCATGTATGCTGACTGGCTGTGGTTCCAGAGCCTGGGTTACGGCAGCGTCTACACCACCATCCTGGGCACCAGGGTGTCCCTCTTCTTCATTGGCACGGCCGCCGCCGCGGCACTGCTCTTCGGTAACCTGCTGCTGGGGGCCCGGCTCACGCCGCGCGACGGTCAGAGCATCCTGCCGGGGGTGCTGGTGGCACAGCTGGGGCCCTGGCTGAAGACGGTGGTCATCCTTGGGGTGATCGTCCTCAGCCTGATCTTCGGCGCTACCTTCCAGGGGAACTGGGAGATGGTGTTGGCCTTCTTGAACGGCCAGCCCTTCGGCGTCTCCGATCCACTGTTTCACAGGGATGTTTCGTTCTTCGTCTTTGACCTGCCGTTCTGGGAATTCCTGCGCGGCTGGCTGATTGGTGTGACCGTCTTTTGCACCATCCTCAGCGCCGTGGTCTACGGTGTCAGCGGCCTCACGCAGCGGCCCTGGAACAAGCTCGGTGGCGGTATGCTCTGGCACCTCGGGGTGCTGGTGGCAATACTGGTCGGCCTGATCGGCTGGGGCTACTGGTTCGGCGTCTGGAACCTGGTGCTCTCTTCAGAGGGGGCCGTCTTCGGCGCCGGCTATACCGACGTCCACGCCCGCCTGCCCTCGAAGTGGATCCTTTTCGGTGTCTCCTTCGTCGTCATCGCGGCGTTCGCCGTCTCGCTCTGGAAACAGCGCTGGCGCTGGGTGGGCTATACGGTGGGCGTCTGGATCGTGGCGGCGATACTGATCGGCGCCATCTTTCCCTTCGTGGTGCAGCGTTTCCAGGTGCAGCCGTCCGAACTGGCACGCGAGACCCCCTACATCGCGCATAACATTGAGTACACGCGCCAGGCCTTCGGCCTGAACCGCATCACGGAGCAGTCTTATCCCGCCGCTGAAGCCCCCAGCGTCGCCGACCTGACGGACAACCGGGCCACCATCGATAATATCCGCCTCTGGGATCCGACGCCGCTGAAAGACACCTACAACCAGATACAGGCGATTCGCCTCTACTACAATTTCCACGACGTTGACGTGGACCGCTACACCCTGGACGGGGAGTACCGCCAGGTGATGCTGGCGGCACGCGAACTGGCGCCGGAGCAGCTCTCCACCCAGGCGCAGACGTGGGTCAACCGGCGCTTGCAGTTCACCCACGGCTACGGTGCGGTGATGAGCCCGGTCAACGAGGTCACCCCGCAAGGACTGCCGGTGCTCTGGGCCAAGGACATCCCGCCGGTGGGTGATTTTGCCATCACGCGCCCGCAGATCTACTTCGGTGAGCGGGACGAGAGTTACGTCATCGTGAAGACGAATACCGAGGAATTCGATTATCCCGTCGGGGAACAGAATGCCTTCACCACCTGGGAGGGTAATAACGGCGTGCCGCTACGGGGCATCAACCGCCTGGTCTATGCCTGGGAATTCGGCGATATCAACCTGCTCATCAGCAACGAATTGAAACCCGAGAGCCAGGTACTCTACCGGCGCGCCATCCAGGAACGCGTCAACACGCTGGCCCCCTTCCTGCAACTGGACAATGATCCTTACCTGGTGGTGATCCGGGGCGAACTGTTCTGGATACAGGACGCCTATACGGTGACCGATCGCTACCCCTATTCGGAACCGCAGGGTGAGGTGAATTACGTCCGGAATTCCGTGAAGGTCATTGTTGACGCCTATGACGGTAGTGTCAGGCTCTATGTCTCGGAGCCGGACGACGCCCTGATACGTACCTACCAGCGCATCTTCCCCGACCTTTTCCAGCCCCTTGATGATATCCCCGCGGAACTGCGGGCGCACCTGCGTTACCCGGAGGACATGTTCCAGATCCAGGCACGCGTCTACCAGACCTATCACATGCAGGACGTGCGCGTATTCTATAACAAAGAAGACCTCTGGGCGGTGCCACGGGAATTCTACCGCGGCGGTGAAAAGGCGGTCGATCCTTATTACGTCATCATGCGCCTGATGGGGGAGCCGGAGGCGGAGTTCCTGCTGATGCAACCCTTCACCCCGGTGAACAAGAGCAACGCCATCGGCTGGCTGGCGGCGCGCAACGACGGGGAGAATTACGGCACCCTGCTGGCCTATTCCTTCCCCAAGGAAAAGTTGGTCTACGGCCCGTCACAGATTGAGAACCGCATTCAGCAGGACACCGTAATCACGGAGCAATTGGCGCTCTGGGGGCGCGGCGGCTCGCAGGTGATACGCGGTAACCTGCTGCTGATACCGCTCGGCGACTCCTACCTCTACGTGGAGCCGGTATTCCTCCAGGCCGAGGAAGGCGGGCTGCCGGAACTGAAACGTGTTATCGTGGCCATTGGGGACCAGATCGCAATGCAGGAAACACTGGCCGCGTCCCTGAGCGCGATCTTCGCGGAACTGCCCAGCGTACCCGCGCCGGCGCCGCCGGCACCCGCGCCAACGGCACCGGATAGCCCGTCCGTACCGCAGACCCCGTCCGGTGACGTTAATACCCTGGTCAGCCAGGCACAAGCGCACTATGACCAGGCGCAGGCATACCTCCAGGCGGGGGATTGGACCGGCTACGGCAGTGAACTGGAAGCGCTCAAGGCCGTGCTTGACGAACTGGGGCGGCTGACCGGGAAGTAGCGGGACTTAACGCGCGCCGGAGCCCGCCACCGGGAAACCGGCGGCTTCCCAGTCCCCCAGGCCACCCAACAGGGCCTTCGCATCGCTGAACCCCGCCTCCGTCAATATCTGTGCCGCACGGGCACTGGTACCTTCGTCCGGTCAGGTACAGTAGGTCACGATCTCGTCGTAACCCTCAAGCTCGGGGAAGATGCCACCCATGCCGGATAGGGGCATCGAGATGGCCCCATCGATGTGTAACTCATCATATTCGTCATGGGAACGCGAATCCACGATGGCGATACGGGCGCCCCCGTCGACCCTGGATTTGAGTTCCGGGACGGTAATGCGCGCCACTTCCGGCAGATAAACGTCGTCGGTGGCGGCGGCATGGTCATCCGGCGCCGCGGCGGGCGCGTCGGTCTGACAACCGCCGAGCAGTAAAACGCTAGCAGCGAGGAGAATCCCAATCAGTAATACGGTGCGGCGCATGGCCACTCCTTATGTGTTACCCCCGGCCCGGTGGTACATCCACCGCGCGGGGTACAGCGTAAATCCATTATAGCAGTACCGCAGGGTTGTACAAACTATTGCCGAGTGAGGGCTATTGCCTGGTGACGGCTATTACCGGATGACGGCGCGCGGCGGCGTTTGGCGCTGCCCCTGGCTTGTGTTAGATTTAAGGCATGAATGCGGGGCCAGGGAAACGTACGCTGCTCTTCGTGGGGGCGCATCCGGACGACGAGACCTTTGGCGTCGGCGGTACGCTGGCGAAGTACGGCGCCGCGGGGATGCGCGTCTATTACCTTTGCGGCACCCGTGGCGAGGCGGGCGCCGCCAGCGCCGAGGTGATGCGTGGCTTCAAGAACACCGGGGACATGCGCTGGGCGGAACTGGAACGCGCCGCGAAGGCACTGGGACTGGCCGGGGTGAAGCACCTCGGCTACCGGGATTCCGGCATGCCGGACACGGCGGATAACAGGCACCCCGAGGCGCTCTTCATGGCGCCGTTGGAAGTGACCACCGCCCGGGTGGTGACCTACATCCGGGAGATCAGGCCGCAGGTGGTCATCACCCATGACCCGATTGGCGGTTACCGCCACCCGGACCACATCGCGGTGCACCGCGCCACGGTGGCCGCTTTCGAGGCCGCGGCTGACCCGGCACAATATCCCGAAGCGGGCCCGCCGTATCAGCCGCAAAAGCTCTATTTTCATGTTTTCCCACGCCTGGTGCTGAAGGTGGCGGTGAAGCTACTACCTCTCTTCGGCAAGGACCCGCACCACTTCGGCCAGAACGGGGACGTGGACCTCACCAGCCTGGCCCAGGTAGAGCTTCCGGTGCATGCCGCTATCCGGCTAACCAGAGAGGACAACCGCATTCGTGACGCCGCCGCGCTCTGTTACCCCTCCCAGATGGGCAGCGGGCCGTCGCGGCGGGGGCTGCTGACGCTGGTGAACCGCTTCTTTGGCCGTGCCGACCGTTACATGCGCCACTACCCGGCGCCGGGGAAGACCCGCGAGCACGATCTGTTTCGGGATGTCATCTAGGAACCGC
>CAZPSW010000121.1:0-5221 GCA_964589255.1 uncultured Dehalococcoidales bacterium | reverse complement strand
GATGCCGGGCGCGGTCAGCGACTGGAACCAGAGCCACCCCGAGGCGGAGATGAAAATCGCCGCCCCGCAGGAATTCTTCGAGGCGCTGGACGCACACCGCGAAGGACTCAACGAGGTAGAGGGCGAACTCTACGACGACAAACTGGCCGATGTCTTCCCCCAGGTCTGTTCCACGCGCACCTGGATCATCCAGGAATACCGCGAATGCGAACGCCTGATCATGCTCGCCGAAGGCTGGGCCACCATCGCCTGGCTGCTCGGCGCGCGCTACCCCTCCCGCGAACTGAGCACCGCTTGGGACAAGGTCATGTTCACCACCTTCCATGACGTTATCTCCGGCTGCGGGGTGGACGAAATCTACGTTGACATCCGCAAGATGCTGGCCAACCTGAAGATGACGCTGGACGTGATTGTTGAACAACCGCTGAACTACATCGCCGGCCAGATCAATGCCCCGGCGGACCAGCTGGCCGTCTTCAACCTGCTCCCCTGGCCGGTGAAGCATTACACCGTGGCCGGGGTGAAGCACTGCTTCGAAGAGGTACTGCCGCCGGGGGGCTACCGCGTGGTGACGGTACCCGATAACGGCGCTGAGGATGACAGCATCCGCGTCAACGGCAACCGCGTGGAGACGGAATTCTGGGACGTTGAGGTGAACCCGGCCGACGGCATCGTGCGCGTCTTCAATAAAGTCGGGGAAGAGGTCTTCTCCGGCAACGAACTGGTGATTGAGGATGAAGTGGGTGACCTCTACCGCCACCGCAGCCGCTACAGTCCGGAACTAATCAACAGCGAATCAGGCCGCGGCTTCGAATACGGCCAGTTCAAGCCGCTGGGGCTGGAGGTCCGCCGCGAGGGTAACATGGTGCGCATCATCTACCGCACGGAATATTATTGCCTCACCTGGCCCTACCGCCTGAAGGACAAGTTCCCGGTGGTGATGTATAAATACAAGTCACTGGACATCCGCAAAGAGGTCATCCTCTGCGCCGGACGCCACCGCATCGAGTTCAAGACCCGGGTCGACAACAACTATCCCAACGTGCGTCTCAAGGTGCGCTTCGAAACGGGCATTGACCGCAACGTCTATCACCGGGAGACGCAATTCGGCGTCTTTCCGGAACTGACGCAGTACCACACCAAGGACCATAAGGACACCCCCACCGGCATCCCCACCTTCCTGACCTGGTTCGACCTCTCGGACGGGGCCCGCGGAGTGGCCTTCATGAATAAGGGTACGCCGTCGGTGGACATCTCCAACGGGGTAGTGCACTTCACCCTCTTCCGGAGCGTCTCCGGCATCTCCGCGGACGGCACCGCGGGACCGCTGATACCCACCCCCGACGCCCTGGAATTGACGCAGCACATCTTCGAGTACGCGGTGGAACCCCATGCCGGGGACTGGCGGGAGGCCAAGATCTACCAGCCCTCCCTGGAATACCAGAACCCGCCCGCGGCGTCCCGCTGCCGCGGTGGTGGCGAACTGCCGCCGGAACTATCGTTCTTCAAGATATCCCCGGACAACCTGATACTCTCCGCACTGAAGAAGGCGGAGGACGAGGACGCCGTGATCCTGCGCTTCTACGAGACGCGCGGCGAGGCGACGCTGGCCGAGATCGTGGCTTTCCGCGAATTCAAACGCGTCAGCGAGGTGGACCTGCTGGAGAACGAGACCGGTGAAGTGGGCCACAGCGGCAATTACTGCAAGGTAGCGGTGGCGCCCTGGGAGATCAAGTCCCTGAAGCTGGAACTTTGAGCCCCCCTGAGCTCACCTGACTTGCCGCCGCCGCCCGCTTTCCGCTATAGTAGAAGAAGCTGGCTAATTTCAACCTGCTACGTACCTCACGCTCACCGCCGGGTGTTAAAAGGAGATTCTATGTCCAATTACGACGTTCTCGACATGTCACTGGCAGAGATGGGCCGCCGCCGCATCGCCTGGGCGGGCCGGGACATGCCGGTCATCAAGCAGATACGAAAACGCCTGGAAAAGGAACAACCCTTCAAAGGCGTACGCATCGCCGGTTGCCTGCACATCACCACCGAGACGGCCAACCTGGCGCTGGTGCTACAGGCCGGCGGCGCGGACAGCATCTACTGCGCCTCGAACCCACTCTCAACACAGGACGATGTGGCCGCCGCGCTGGTGGACTACGGCATCCCGGTGAGCGCCATCAAGGGCGAGAACGACGAGACCTATTACGGGCACATCGCGACGGTGCTGGAACACCGTCCGCAAATGACGGTGGACGACGGCGCGGACCTGGTGACGGTGCTGCACACCAAGCGCACCGAGCTGCTGCCTGATGTTATCGGCGGCACCGAGGAGACCACCACCGGCGTCATCCGACTGCGCGCGATGCAGGCCGCCGGGAAGCTGAAATACCCCCTCATCGCGGTCAATGACGCGATGACGAAGCACTTCTTCGACAACCGCTACGGCACCGGCCAGTCCACCATCGACGGCATCACCCGCGCCACCAACCTGCTCTGGGCGGGCAAGAACGTGGTGGTTGGCGGCTACGGCTGGTGCGGGCGCGGCATCGCGATGCGGGCGCACGGGCTGGGCGCCCACGTGGTGGTGGTGGAAGTTGACCCGGTACGCGCCCTGGAAGCGATGATGGACGGCTTCCGCGTGATGCCGCTGATGGAGGCCGCCACCACCGGCGAGGTCTTCGTGACCGCCACCGGGGACAAGCACGTCATTGACCGTCACCACATGGCAGTGATGCCGGACGGCGCCATCATCTGCAACAGCGGCCATTTCAACGTCGAGATCAACACCCCGGCGCTTGAGGATATGTCCCGGAGCCACCAGGAGATGCGCCCCTTCGTCGAGGAATACACCCTGAAGGACGGGCGGCGCATTTACCTGCTCGGTGAGGGGCGCCTGATCAACCTGGCCGCCGCCGAGGGGCACCCCGCCTCGGTGATGGACATGAGCTTCGCCAACCAGGCGCTCTGCCTGGAGTACATCCTGAAAAACCAGAGCAAACTTGAGGTCGGGGTGCATACCGTGCCGACGGAACTTGACCGCGAGGTGGCCGCCATGAAGCTGACTGCCATGGGTGTCGCCTGCGACACGCTGACCGCAGAACAGGAGAAATATCTCAACAGCTGGGAAGAGGGTACCTAGAGGAGGGGTCTTATGAACACCTTTTACGAATCACCGGTCTATCTGCTCACCAGTGAATCCGTCACCGAGGGGCACCCGGACAAGGTCTGCGACCAGATCTCGGACGCGGTACTGGATACCATCATGGCGGATGACCCGAACGGGCGCGTCGCCTGCGAGACCGCCGTCACCACCGGCCTGGTGATCGTGCTCGGGGAGATCACCACCCACGTCTACGTCGACGTGGCGCGCATCGCCCGCGAAGTGGTGCGGGACATCGGCTATACCTCACCGCATTACAATTTCGACTGGGAATCCTGCGGCGTCATGGTGAGCATCAAGGAACAGTCCGCGGACATCGACATGGGCGTCTCCAAGTCCCGCGAGGTGAAAAGCGGTCTCACTGAGACCGAGATCGACAAGGTCGGCGCCGGGGACCAGGGGATGATGGTCGGTTTCGCCTGCAACGAGACAGAGGAATTGATGCCGCTGCCGATATCGCTCTCTCACAAGCTCTGCCTGAAGCTGGCCGAGGTACGTAAAAACGGCAACCTGCACTACCTGCGCCCGGACGGCAAATCCCAGGTCACGGTGGAATATAATCACGGCGTGCCGAAGCGCGTCACCAGCGTCGTCATCGCGGCGCAGCACGACCCGGACGTGACGCAGAGCCAGATTCACGAGGACATCCTGGAACACGTCATCAAACCGGTGATTCCCGCCGGCCTGCTCGACGACGAGACCACCTATTACGTTAATTCCACCGGGCGGTTCGTCATCGGCGGGCCCGCCTCGGACACCGGCTTCACCGGGCGCAAGATACTGGTGGACACCTACGGCGGCATCGCGCGCCACGGCGGCGGCGCCTTCTCCGGCAAGGACCCCACCAAGGTGGACCGTTCCGCGGCCTACATGGCGCGCTACATCGCGAAGAACGTGGTTGCGGCGGGGCTGGCGGAGAGGATGGAACTGCAAATCGCATATTCGATTGGGGTCTCGAAGCCGCTTTCGGTGGCGATCGAGGCCTTCGGCACGGAAAAGATCGACCAGGCCAAGATCGTGGCGTTGATCAACAAGCACTTTGACCTGCGCCCCGGCGCCATCATCCGGGACCTTGATCTGCGCCGCCCCATCTACCGCCAGACGGCGGCCTACGGCCACTTCGGGCGCACCGATATTGAGCTGCCCTGGGAGCAGACGGACAAGGCCGCGGCGCTGAAGAAAGAAGCCGGTCTCTAGCCAATTTCTGCGGTCATTAAAGAGGGGGCTAATGCCCCCCTCTTTTTTTATGCAAGAAGAAACGAAGTTTCGTATATTGACGCCTTTTACGCCGGCGGATCGGTGGCCGTGCTTCAAGATGGGAATTTAGCATTAGGAGTAATGATATATAATACTAATGGGCACTTGAAAGACCATCGGACGGGGAACGACATGGTTGGTGAACTGAAGCTCGAGTTAATCTGGAATATACCGGACGTAGGGACAACGGAGGAAAACTGGGAATTCTCCCCCCATTACCATGTGCCCATTGAGAACAACGTCCTTCGCGAGCTGCTTCAGGGCGGGACCAATCCTCCTTTGAGAATCGTGGATCACGTCGACCTACTAAAGCTAGTGCGCGTGTTGGTCACTGAGGTCCGCACATTGACCGATGGTACTGTTGAAATAAGCGAGGCAGGCTATTCTGTCAGAGGGAATCAACAGCTCTTCGCCTCATGAGGAAACCTACGCAACCCAATCGTGCAAAGGTCCTCATCTGTGTAGGTGATGTGCTTGGTCCAGGGGGTCGGAAGCTCCAAGAATTCCAGAGGGAGTTTCCCCTTGACGAGCTTTCTTCTCCCTCGCGAGACGCTATATATAGGCTTGACCTGCTCGGGGCAGAGACTTGCTATAGACTCTTTGGTGGAAGGGCCGCTTCGCTCGACGAGTATCCTCCAGAGGTCATTCCAAGCCATAGGAAAGTATCCGCCTTCATCGCCTCCGAAGAACCCATGTTGTGGCTGCAAAACGGCTATACGATGTCCTGTGCCAGATGGGAGGTGGGACTCTCATAGAACCTTATATAGATTATCACAACATGGAGCTTGGCGATTGGCAGAGCCAGCTTTA
>CAZPSW010000120.1:1683-5244 GCA_964589255.1 uncultured Dehalococcoidales bacterium | reverse complement strand
GGCAGAACTCTCCGCCAATTCTGCCCAAAGCACGCGCAGCGGCAGCCGCTGCCAGGGTGGCGTGAAATCAAGCGTCTCGCCCCGGTATGTCACCTGGAGCGTACCCAGTACCTCGGTGCAGGCATGGGCCACCATGTTTTCCAGGGTTTGCATTACGTCCTGGTAATCTGCATAAGTTTCGTAGCATTCCAGCATCGTGAATTCCGGATTATGCTTGATTGAAATGCCTTCGTTGCGGAAGATACGTCCGATCTCGTAGACACGGTCAAAGCCACCCACCACCAGCCGTTTCAGGTGCAGTTCCAACGCGATGCGCAGGTAAAAATCCTGGTCCAGCGCCTCGTGATGCGTCACGAAGGGGCGCGCCGTGGCGCCACCGGGGGCCGGTTGCAGCACCGGCGTCTCCACCTCGATGAAATCACGGCCGTCAAGGTGGCGGCGGATGGCGCTGATGACGTGGCTGCGTAGTTCGAAGGTCTCTTTCACGCCGGGGTTGGCAATCAGGTCCAGGTAACGCTGGCGGTGCCGGATGTCGACATCGGTCAGCCCATGCCATTTTTCCGGCAGCGGCAGCAGGGATTTGGCGAGCAAGCTGAGTTCATTTACAACCAGGGTGGCCTCCCCGGTGCGGGTGCGGGTCAGCTGGCCGCTGGCGCCGACGATGTCCCCGATGTCGAGATCTTTGAGGACCTCGACGCCATTGTCCGAGAGCTTGTTCCGGGCCACCATCAGCTGGATCTGACCGGAGCCGTCCCTGAGGTCCAGGAAGGAGAGTTTGCCCATGTCGCGCCGCGCCATGACGCGGCCCGCCAAGGTCACGGTAGCGTCCGCACCGCCAGTGTCCGCGGCAGCGCCATCGGGGCCGGCCTTTACCTCCGTCTGCTCCAGTTGCGCTACGGCCTGCGCCGTGGTGTGACTGCGCCGGTAATGGCCCGGGTAAGGGTCCATTCCCAACGCGCGCAGACGCTCCAGCTTGGCGAGCCGTTCCGCAGTGATCTGCTCCAGCCGGGTTCCCTTTTCCACCATCCGTCCTGTGCCGTTATTTGGGTGCGGCGATGCGTCCATTATAGCACTTACCGGGGGGGGTGCCGGGGCCTTCGGGGAACGTCCGTCCGCGGGCATCGGCATCAATCGTGGAGATTTAAAATGACCACCGGGTTGGCGCCCTCGCCGGAGTCAAAGACGAGTTCGAACTGCTCCAGCGCCGGCATTGTCACCGGGCTCTGGAAGGCGTTATCGCTGACGATCTCATGGTGGCCCGCCGGTTGCACCGCCACGTACGCCTCGGCTTCGCTGAAGCTGGAGAATTCCTTGGTGTCCGTGACCATGCCAACCTCGAAGCCCTGATCCGTCTGGACGTTTTCCAGGCTCAACACCAGCACGCGGCTGGCGGGCACCGCCTGAGCGCGGAAATTATAGAGACGCACCATGGTGGTCTGGAAATACCGGGGCCGGTAAAAGGTGGTGGGTCGTAACTGGTTATCCCCTTCCGGAACGTAGAAAGTCCCAAGATAGTCCTCCAGGGTTTCCCCGGCCCATTCCACGATGGCCCAGATCTTGACGCCGACCATGTCCTGGTCAATGATCACGTACGGCGTGCCTAGTTCCCGGAGCTGTTCTCCCGCGGCCGCAGAATCCGTGTTCAGCATCAGGCGCGCGGTGGTGGTGATATCGGCAGCGTCCTGACTCGGGTTGACGAAGGGGATGCGGTGCCCGATACGCGTGATCCAGTAACCGTAATCCCACCAGGAGATGACGCCGTAGGCGGTATCCGGGTAGGGGAAAGGTTCTCCCGGGGGTGGGGGTTCGAATTTCTGGTAATACGCGGCGGGGTCGGCGAACGGTTCCGGCGTGTTATCGCGCATCCAGGTCAGGGCGCGATACCAGCTGTCGGGCGCGGTGTAGGCCGGGGCCCCGACCATATCCGCCACGGGGTGGTTCACGCCTTCGTTGGGTGGCGGGGCTTTCATCTGTATCAGCGGGTAAAACGTCATGAAAAAGACCGGGATAAGGGCAAAACCGTAGCCCAGAACACGAATGAAACCCGGCGTGCCGCTGACCTCTGCCTTGCCGCGCTTGTTGCGGCGCCTGGCCCGGGTGGCAAGCGGCGCCAGTTCCGACGCCGTGACGCTGGCGCCGGAGAGACGGTTCAGCTGTGCCAATATTGGGACGCGGTCCTTGGTGCTGAGCACCGTCCAGGTCCAGCGCAACACTAGAAAGACAAAGGCGGACACGTAGGCGCTGAGCAGTGCAGAATTGATCGTGAAATAGTAGGCGAAGCGGCGCTGGGAAGCGGTCACCAGGACGATCACCAGGCACCAGACGAAGAATAAGATTTTATCCCGGTTCAGCTGGCGTGTCCAGATGCTGAATATCAGCAGCGCGATGATGCCGAACAGGTTGAGCCAAACGCCGGTCAGCAGGTTCACCCAGGCCGGGGAGTACTTGAAGCCAAATTCGGGCCTCATTGAGGCGAAAAATGGTTGTGATTCAATGGTGGTGCTCTCACTGGCGGAACGCTGCAGGAAGGTCGAAAACTGGTCCACCATAAGTCCGAAAAGGGATGGGGAAGCGGCGTAGAGAATACCGATGCCGATACCGCCCAGCACCAGCATCGCCGCCGGGAAGGCGAGCCGGGTCAACCCCCGCGCCGTGAGCAGCGCCGAGACACCCGAGAGTAGCGGTGGCACCAGCGTGGCGATGACCAGCGGCACCACGTAAAAACGGCTGCCGGTGGTGGTGGCCACCATGATCAATGGAATCAGGAATACAACGGTACTGGTAACGCCCAAGTAGGCGGTATCTCTACGTTGCGAGTGGTCCAGCAGGTACTGCAGCACGATCGCGATCAGAAAGATGAAAACGAAGAGCAGGGCGCCGGCCCAACTGATGTTGTACAACCCCAGGAAGAGCCCCGCCAACCCGCTGTAAAGCAGCGTCGACTTGAGGGGACGCCAATCCCGCCATTGGCTGAAGCTGTAACTGCTGGCGCGCCCGCGCTTGAAGGCGAAAAGGAGGAACATGATGGCGGTGGTGGTGAGCACCGTCTCGAGGACGTGGTAGTCCGTAAAACCGAGCGCGGAACGGCCCAGGAATTCGCTGGGGATAGTCACCGCCAGGAGCGCCGCTATCAGCCCCACCCAGCGGTTGAACAATTCGCGGCCAATGAAGTAAACGGGAATTACCACCAGCGAACCGAGCACCGCCGGGAAATATACCCCGACCAAATCCACCGTCTGCGGTGAGGCGGCACCGGCCCCGGCGATCCAGACCACCAGCCCAATCAGCCAGTCGAAAAAATGCGTCCCCACCAGACCGTGGTCAATAGGATAGGACAAATAGGGGTCGATGACGGGCAGCCAGGGGAAATTGACGGACATAAAGTCCACCAGGCGCATGTGGTAATAGGCGTCAATGCCGGTATACTTCACGCCCAGCGCGGTAAAAACGGCGTCATGCGGCGGGCCGGTGCGCAGGTACAGGCCCAGCACACCGATGGCCACCACTACAAGTGCCGTGATTAGTTTACCCGGTGTTATCTTCAGCTTCATTAATCTTTTG
>CAZPSW010000120.1:0-1673 GCA_964589255.1 uncultured Dehalococcoidales bacterium | reverse complement strand
GTGATATCCGCGCAGGGTGCCTATAATGTAGGCCGAAAAACGCTACCTGTCAAACCGGCGGCCTCAGTGACCGTGCCTCATACCAGCCGGTAAAGCACCAGGCCTGAAGGCAGTTTGGGGTAAAAATAGGTCGCCTTGCGCGGCATGCGGTCTGAAACGTCGGCGATGCTTCTGATCACCGAGGTCCCCACCGGGCTCAGCATCAGCGCGATCTGGTAGTTCCCCCCGCTGACCTGGCGGGTCACTTCGTCCCGGTCGGTCTGGTAAGCCAGCCGGGCCTCCTGGTCGCCGCCGCCGATGCCGAGCAGTTTTTCCAGTATGACGTGGTCGATGACGCTCGCACTGAGGCGCCGGTAAGCCTCCGAGTGGAACTGCGGCATGAGCTTGTCCGTCTCCGTGAAATCCTTGACCTTGAGGGCGTGGACCAGCGTCTCGTCGAGCCCATAAAGCACCAACCGGTCCTGGCTCACCGCACCCTCCTTGAGGAAGGTGTCCACCCGGGCCCAGATATCCGGGTCGCTGAGCTGCCAGGGGGTGACCTCGAAGAAAGTCTCCAGGCCGCCCCGCAGGTCTGACAGGTTGGAAGCCGTCAGCCCACGCGCCAGGCGGTGGGCCGGCAATAGTACCAGGCCCGCGTCGGTGAAGTCGATCAGCGTCATCATGACGAAGTTGAAAGGCGCGTCGCCGGGCGCGTCGGGTTGGAAAGCCAGCCGTTCCCGCATGTATGTCAGCGCGCTCTCGTAGCGGTGATGCCCGTCGGCGATGTAAAGCGGTTTGTCCGCGAATGCCCGGGCCAGCGCGGCCACCAGTTCCGGTGCGGTCACCGCCCAGACGCCGTGCCGTTCTCCCTGGAGCCAGGCGGTGGCCAGTTCCGGCTCGCCGCCGGAGCCCTGGCGTAGCAGTTCGGCGACCTTCCCCCCCCCGTCATCGTAGAGCGCCATCACCGGGCTGATATCGGCACTGGTGGCGGACATCAGGTCCAGGCGTTCGCTCTTGGGCCCGGCGAAGGTACTCTCATGCGGGCGCACCACCATCCGGTCCCACTCCTCGAGGCGCACCCGGGCGATGATGCCGCGCCGCCGGTAGACCCGCCCCTGGAATTCGAAATCGTGGTCGTGGATGTAGATCGTGGGGGTGGCCTCGGTCTTGAGCACACCCTCGGCGAGCCAGCGTTCCAGCGTCTGGGCACTGCGCTGGAACTTGTTGTCGGTCTGGCTGTCGCCGAGCAGTTCGCTGGCGTATTCCAGCCGCACGTAGTTGTGGGGGTGGCGCGCGTAAAGCGCTTCGCGCTCCACGGCCGTGATGACGTCGTACGGGGGGCACAGCAGCTGGGAAATATCCTCTACCTGTGATGGGTCATAACGTATGCCGCTGAATGCCCTGACTACCGCCACCGCTCCGGTTTGGGCCGACCGTGCTTCGAAGATGGTCCGTTTATCCCTTCCCCCACGCGGCCAAACAAATGAGAATAAGGTTAATGCCCGCCGTTTAAACCGCGGCGGCGCCCGAAAGGGGAAATGCTGATGTACCGCAGTTTGTGGCAAACGCTGAAGAGTTTACATCGGGGCGAACGGGGCGTCACCGGCCTGGAAACCGCGATCATCCTGATCGCCTTCGTCACGGTGGCCTCGGTATTGGCCTACAGCGTGCTCTCCGCCGGACTTTTTCCGCGG
>CAZPSW010000119.1:395-5341 GCA_964589255.1 uncultured Dehalococcoidales bacterium | reverse complement strand
GTAGGCCGGTCCCGCCACGTACTCCCCGTAGGGATTTACGATGCCGCTGCCGCCGGCGAAGGAGCCGGGCTTGCCGAAACTGCTGTTGGGGTAAAAATCTTTGGGATAGGCGTCATCCGGAAAATAGGTGGCCGCGAGCACGCCGTAAGCGCCCGCCGCGAAGCAGGTGGCGCGTGTCATCAGGTCCGTGATCGTCTCCATGCCCTTGCCGCCGGGCCAGAGCGAACAGTGTACCTGGACGCCCTGCATGATCCAGTTGTAGACCAGGGTCAGCTGCGCGTGTTCGCCGCAGATGGAGCCACCGAGGTTGCCCACCGCGGTGGGAAAGACCGTCTTCAAGTTGTCGCCGCCGTCACCGGGGGTGTGAAAGAGGCGCTCGTTGCCGGTATTGCAGATCTTGCGGTGCACGCCCAGTATCCGGCCGTCAGCGCCGATGTAAAGGATCGAGTTGTACATCCGGGCCTGGAAATTGGCGTCCCGCTCGTTGATGCCGATGACGACGTAGACCCCCGTTTCGCGGGCCACGGCAGAAAGAGCATCCGTCTCCGGCCCCGGTACTTCGATGGAACTCCAGAGGTATTTCGCCCAGATGTCCCGGAAGGCGGCGCGGGCGCCGTAATCCAACGTCCAGTAGGTGAAGCAGGGCAACCAGCCCTCGGGGAAGACCACCAGCCGCGCGCCGGTGGCAGCGGCCTCGCGGATCAGGCGGACCGCCTTTTCCAGCGTCGCCGCGATGTTAAAATAATCAGGCGCGTCACGCAGTATCGGCGCCGCTTGGACGGCGGCGGCGGTAAACTTCGGCAGCGCATCCTGACCTGTCATAGTTCTCCCGCGGCGGCAGACTTCGGTACCCTGCCCCGGCGGCAAGACCTTCTAAGTATAGAGTAAGTGAGCGATTTATGTAAGTCCGGGCGCGGCGGACGGGAGCACGCGGGGGTCAGGCGCCGAGGTTCCGCTTCAGGCCACGGATGTAGTCGATCTGTCCGCTGTGCTGGCTCACCTCTACCACGATACGGGCCAGGCGCGCCAAGAGCGTCTGATCGGCCAGACGGGGGCGTTTCACGATGCACTCCAGGTCCGCGCTGCCGAGGCCGGCTACAAACTTCATGGTGGTCTGGCGCACCGCTCGCTGGTATTCCAAGAGCAGCGCCACCGGCGGCACCGGGAAATTCGCTACCTGTTCCGGGTTGAAGCCAAAGCCGGTGGCCTCCGGGTCCGTGGGCAGACCCAGCCGTGGCGCCCAGCCGCCCGCCTCCCAGACCTGCCGGCTGCCGGGAATGAAACTACCAAGAAAATGGTCTTCAACACGGCTCAGGTGCCAGAGGATAAAGCCGATCGAGTTGGCCTTCGGGCCCGCTTGCCAGACGGCTTCCCCCTGTGTCAGGTCGGCGGTGGCGGCGTCCAGAAATTCTTCAGCGTGCAGCAGGCAGTGGCGCAACACTTCGGCTGGTTCCATGATTTCACCTCTCGTTTACCGGATTCAATGTCACCATCATAACCGCCACCGGGGAAATGTCAACCACGGCGGTCAACCTCCAGAATCGTATGACTTGCAATTCGACGCGTAAAGCGTTATATTGTTGATGCTCATATTGCCACCTGTCGGGCACGACGGCGCCAACCAGGAATCATTCTCCATTACCGAGTGAGGAACAGAAACCATGAAAAGAAGGTTAATCTCCATCATCCTGCTGGGGGCGCTGCTCAGTACCGCGCTGCTGGCGACGCCGCTGGCGGTGGCCGCCGAAGAACCAATACAACTGGTCACCGAATATTCCAAGCTTGAGGGCAACAGCGGCGACAACTTTGAGTTTGAAGTCCGTATACTGTACACCGGCAACGAGACGCTGGTTTTTGACCTGAGTGCCACCGGCCCCCAGTACTGGATGCTCTCGATCTCCCCGTCCTACCCCAAAGACAAGCGCATCCAGAACGTGCGCATCGAGCCGTTCCAGACGTCCCCGGAAACGATCGCCATCCAGGTCTCCACCCCGTTCTGGCTGACCACCGAGCCGGGGGATTACGACATCACGCTGCAGGTAAGCTCCGGAGAAATCAGCGAAAGCATCACCATGCAGGCGGTGATCACGGCGCGCCACGCCATCGACATCACGCCGGTGGGCGGCCTCTACAGCACCGATGCCGAGGCGGGCAAGGACACCGTCTTCGCGTTGGAACTGACCAATAGCGGCACCGCCCCGGTGAATAACGTCAAGTTCTCTTCCCGCAAACCGGATGGCTGGGAGATCAGTTTCCTGCCGGACGGCATTACCACCGTGGGGGCGCGGGATTCAGTCACCGTGGACGCCACCATTCAACCCCCGGAAAAGGCCATTTCCGGTGACTACCTGATTACCCTGGAGACCTCCGCCGAGGAGGTCTCCAGCAGCCCCGTAAGCGTGCGTGTCAGCGTGGAGACACGGCCCATCTGGGGCTGGGTCGGCATCATCATCATCGTGATCGTGGTGGCCATCCTCGGTTTCGGCATCCTGCGGTTCAGCAGAAGGTAAGATGGGCAACGTCGTGGAGACCGCGGAACTGACCAAGCGCTACGGCAGCAGCGTGGTGGTGGACCGCCTGGATCTGGTGATACCGGAAAAACAGGTCTTCGGCCTGCTGGGACCCAACGGTGCCGGCAAGACGACCACCATCCTGATGATGCTGGGCCTCACCGAACCCTCGAGCGGTAACATCCGGGTGGACGGTTTTGACCCCGTCACCGAACCGCTGAAGGTGAAGCGCATCACCGGCTACATGCCGGAAAAACTCGGTTTCTACGAAAACATGACGGCGCGGCAAAACCTCGATCTGATCGCCGAATTCAACGCCATCGACGCCACCACCGCCCACCAATTGAGCGACAAACTACTGGCGCAGGTGGGTCTGACGGAGGTGGCGGACAACCTGGTGGGCACCTTCTCCAAGGGCATGAAACAGCGCCTCGGCATTGCCGACGTGCTGATCAAGCAACCCCGGATCGTGGTCCTAGACGAACCCACTTCGGGGTTGGATCCGGCCGGTATCAACGAAGTGCTGGACCTGATCCAGGGCCTGCCGGAAACCGGCACTACCGTCATTATGTCAAGTCACCGCCTTTACGAAGTGGAACGCGTCTGCCAGCGCATTGGCATCCTTTCCCGGGGCAAGCTCCTCGTCGAGGGCAGCATCGAGGAGTTGAGTCAACGCGCCCAGACGGGGGCGCGTTACCAGATCGAGGTCATCACCGGGGAGCCCGCCGAGGCCATCCGCGCCGCCATCACGGGCATACAAGGCGTCAACGTGGTGACGGTGGCCGGGGACCATCTGAGCATCAGCGCCGAGACTGACGTGCGCGCCGAAGTGGTCAAGATGATTACCGCCAAGGGCATCCCGATGCTGGAAATCAAGATGGACGAGGTCACCCTGGACGACATCTACCTGGAGTACTTCCGTGGTGAGGAGGCTGACGCCGCCTCATGAAGACGATCTTCCGCAAGGAACTGACCGACATCTTTTCCAGCTTCCGCTTCCTCGTCTTCTTGGGGCTGGCGATACTAATCGCGGCGGCCACCCTTTACGCGGACTATAACGGCATCCGCGGTAGCGCGGACACCGATTTCGTATTTCTGGCGCTCTACACCACGCCGGGCCAGGGCGCGCTGCAGTTTTTCGGCTTCCTCAATTTCCTGGCCATCTTCCTGATACCGATCGCGGGCATTGCGCTCGGCTTTGACGCCATTTCCAGTGAACGCAGCAGCGGCACCCTCTCCCGCGTCCTTTCGCAGCCGATATTCCGGGACAACGTGATCAATGCCAAGTTCCTGGCCGGTATCGTGACGCTGGGGCTGACGGTGCTCACCGCGGTGGCGCTGGTGGCCGGGTACGGCATCTTTCTGACCGGCGTGCCGCCCCTGGCGGAAGAGGTCTACCGCGTCTTCATCTTCATGTTCTTTTGCGTGATTTACGGGGCCTTCTGGATGGCGCTGGGGATCCACTTCTCGATCGTTTTCCGGCGCACCGCCACCTCGCTGATCGTGGCCATCGGTTTCTGGCTCTTCTTCGCCATCATCTACGGTTTCATCGCCACCGCAATCGCCAGCGTGGTATCACCGGTGGGCGATAATCCCAGCGCGAACACCGTGATGGCTAACATCAAGTTGACGAACAACTTGCTGCGTATTTCCCCGAACTTCCTTTTCGTGGAGGCCGCCACCAACTTATTGCAGCCACCCGTTGCCGGTACCCTGACGGGCCTTGTTGACCGGGCTACCGGTGCTTTCATGCTCTTCAACCCGCTCTCCCTGGGGCAGACGCTGCTGCTGGTCTGGCCACAACTCACCGCCCTGCTGGCGCTGACCATCATCTGCTTCGCTTTAAGCTACGTCGTCTTCATGCGCCAGGAAGTCCGCGCCACTTAGATGCCCCTCTTGAGGGCCCATTTGGTGCCTCGGGCAGTACTCCGGTTGACCAAAGTACTGCCCCACCCCTGACCAAAGAACCATTGTCTACAGGCGGCGGCTGGTTTACGCTAGCCTCATGGGTATCAACCCACAACCAGCCGCTTTGCTCCCCAGCTTGCCATCGGAGCGGCCGAACAATGAAATGGGCTTGAAGAAACAAAAATCACCGGCAAATATCAGTAACACCAATCGTCTGCTGCTGCTGGCCGGGGCGCGCCTGGCGTCAGTGCTTGAGGGCATTTTCTGCCAGGTGCTGGTACCACGCGCCGAGGGGCCGGGCCGGGCGGTGGCGGTGGAAATGATGCTGGCAAATGCGGCGGTGCGCAACCTCATCCGCGAGGGCAAGATATTCCAGATTCCCAACACCATGCGTACCAGCGGTGACATTGGTATGCGGTTGCTGGACCAGCCCCTGATCACCCTCTACCAGGATAATATGATAAGCTGGGACAACCTACTCGCCTTCAGTCAGGACCGGGAGCAGGTGGAGCGCACCGTCGGCATCAT
>CAZPSW010000119.1:0-385 GCA_964589255.1 uncultured Dehalococcoidales bacterium | reverse complement strand
GTTACTTTTTGGGGTGTCCCTTCCCCGGGGAAGGGACACCCACTGGGTGTTTTCACAGAGGGATGGGATTTGGTTAAAGTAAAAGTGTTTGCCCCGTCAATGATCCGGCTTCGTCTCTTCAACTCTTTGGAAACTGGGGGGACACAAGGGGCGGCATGAAGACCCGGGAGGCCGTGGCTAAGAGCGCCGGCCCCGGTTGAATTTCACCTGGTGCCCGATCAGTGCGCACAGTGCCGGGACCACCAGCAGCAGCGCCAGCAACAGCCCCTGGTTAGCGTTGATCCTGAGCGGCTCCACCAGCGCCATCACCACCGCAACGCCGAGCACCGCACCGAGTGACGCCCGCCAGGAGATACCAGGGCGGCGCAGGAGCCGCGCCGCCAGC
>CAZPSW010000118.1:0-5438 GCA_964589255.1 uncultured Dehalococcoidales bacterium | reverse complement strand
CTACTCTAGGCTGGGCCTTCACGATTGGGTCAGAGTCAAGGACACAACAAAGATGCTGAACTACCAGCGCAGTGTTTGCAGCGCTCGAAAGCGCCGCTAGCATGCCGGTGCAGGCAGGCAACTTTACAGACCGTGCCCTGCTATATTACCATTACTGAAACGTGATCTGGTTATATTTTATCATCTGCTGCGCCCTGATCTTGATCGCCGGTGCCAAGCTGGCGCGCTACGGAGACGTGATCGCGGAAAAGACCGGCCTGGGGCGTATCTGGATCGGCCTGATCCTGATCGCGGTGATCACCAGCGCCCCGGAAATGATCACCGGCGTCAGTTCGGTGGTGTTGGTGGGCCAGCCGGACATGGCGCTGGGTACGCTGTTAGGATCTTGCACCTTCAACCTGGCGATCATAGCTGTAATTGACATAATGTACCGGAAGGGACCGGTATTGAACCCCGCCAGCCGCCGTCACCTGGTACCCGCCGCCGGTGGCCTGGTGCTCTACGCGGTGGCGGCACTCGGCATCATCTTTAGCGGCAGCTTCGGGGCCATCAGGGTGGGCTGGGTCAGCCTGCCCAGCCTGATGGTACTGGCGGGTTATATCATCGTGATATACCTCATGTTCCGCTCCGGGACGGACCAGCAGACCATTACCGATGAAGCGGAAGAGCTTTACGGGCATGAATCGGCAAAACTGATAGGGATCAAATTCGCGGCCGCCGCGGCGGTGGTCATTGTGACCGCGATCTGGTTGTCCCGGGTCGGGGACAACATCGCCACCACCTACCCCGAGATATTCAGCGCCAGCTTTGTAGGCAGCCTCTTCCTGGCGATCTGCACCTCGCTGCCGGAACTGGTGGTGGCCATCGCCGCGGTACGTATCGGGGCGGTGGACATGGCGCTGGCGGACATCCTGGGCGCCAACCTGCTTGACATGGGGCATACCTTCACCATTGACTTGGTCTATACCGGCGGCAGCATCCAGTCCGCGCTTTCCAGCGGCAACCTGGTGACACTGGGGACGGCGGCGGCGATGACGCTGGGACTGATGCTGGCGCTGCGTTTCCGGCCCAAACGGCGGGTCTTCGGTGACGTCGGCTGGTACGCGCCGCTGCTGCTGGGGTTGTACCTGGTGAGTGCCTATTTTATCTTCCTCGGCGGCAGGGGCTAGGCCGGGTCAATGAAACCGACATTTGAAAACCGCAGAATTAAAAGTGTAAACTGGAGTAGTGGCCCCCGTAGCTCAGGGGATAGAGCGCCGGCCTCCGGAGTCGGAAGCGAGAGTTCGAATCTCTCCGGGGGTAGGCCCTTTTGATATTCAGGGGGCAGCGTGGCACAGGTTAAGGGTCTTACCGAAATCAGATCTCTCCGGGGGTAGGTCCTTTTGATATTCAGGAGGCAGCGTGGCACAGGTTAAGGGTCTTACCGAAATCAGATGGCATGGCCGTGGAGGCCAGGGCGCGGTGACATCAGCTGAGATGGTGGCGCGGGCGGCCATCGGCGAGGGCCGCTACGGACAGGCATTCCCCAGCTTCGGTCCGGAAAGGCGCGGGGCGCCGGTGCTGTCTTTCCTGCGCGTCAGCTCCGACCAGCCGATTCGCGTCCGCGCCGAGATCATTGAACCGGACGGCGTGGTGGTGCTGGACCCCGGGCTTTTAAAGATCGCCAACGTGGTGGCGGGCCTCAGGCCGGGCGGTCTGTTGATGATCAACACCCGCAAGGACGCGGCCCAGCTGCGGGAGGACTTCGGCTTCGAGTGCCGCCTGGCGACGGTTGACGCCAATACCATCGCCCGCGAGGAACTCGGCGTATTGATTACCAACACCACCATGGTCGGCGCCCTGATCCGGGGTACCGGCATCGTTGACATCGAGTCCGTGGTGGCGCCGTTGAACGACCGCTTTGGGCGCATCGCGGAACGTAACATCAAAGCCATGAGGCGGGCCTTCAAAGAAACCGTGGTGGAGGAGATCAAGGCATGACTAAGAAGGACTTCGAAATGACCTGGCAGGACGTCGAGATCGGCTCCATCTGCGTCGATCCGGGCAGTGCCAAGGGCTATAAGACCGGGGACTGGCGTGCCCAGCAGCCAACTTACGATTTCGCGCGCTGCATCAAGTGCGCCACCTGCTATATTTTCTGCCCCGAGGGCTGCATCGGCCAGAACGCCGAGGGCCACTTCGAGACGGACCTCTACTGGTGCAAGGGATGCGGTATTTGCAGCCGCGAATGCCCCACCGGGGTCATCACCCTGGTCGAGGAGGTGGAATAGTGGCCACCAAGACAGGCATGGAAGTTTCGGTGGCGATCAGCGAGGTCGTCGCCATGTGTGACGCCGACGTCGTCGCGGCCTATCCCATCACCCCGCAAACGCACATCGTGGAGCACCTGGCCGAAATTTGCGCCGACGGGCGCCTCGACGCCGAGTTCATCCCGGTGGAGTCCGAACACTCGGCGATGGCCGCCTGCATCGGCGCCGCCGCCGCCGGGGCGCGCGCCTTCACCGCCACCGCCGGGCAGGGCCTGGAACTGATGCACGAGACGCTCTACGTCGCCTCGGCGATGCAGCTCCCCATCGTGATGACGGTGGCCAACCGCGCCCTCTCCAGTCCCTTGAGCGTCTGGGGCGACCATTCGGACGCGATGGCGGTGCGGGATACCGGCTGGATACAGATATTCACGGAAAACGGTCAGGAAGCGATGGACCAGGTGATCTGCGGCTTCCGCATCGCCGAGGACCACGACGTCCTGATACCGCTGATGGTACACCTTGACGGCTTCAACCTCTCCCACGTCATCGAACCGCTGGAATTCCCGGAACAGGAGACGGTGAACAAGTTCCTACCGCGCAACAATTTCCCGCTGCCGCTGGACCCGAAACGCCCGGTGCAGATGGGTGACTTCGCGCCGCCGGCGATATACACCGAGGCCAAGTGGGCCCAGGAAGTGAAACTTCGCCGTAGTAAAGAGACGATCATCAAGGCCTGGGACGAATTCGCCAAGGCTTTCGGGCGTCAGTATAATCCGGTTGAGACTTATTACGGAGATGCGGGGACCCTGATCTATATCACCGGCAGCTTCGCCGAGACGGCGATGACGGCGGTGGACCAGATGCGGGAGGCGGGTGATGACGTGGGCCTAGTGCGCCTGCGCCTCTGGCGGCCCTTTCCCTTCGAGGAACTCCGCGCCGCGGTGAAAAATACAGACCTGCTGGTCACCATTGACCGCGCCATCTCTTTCGGCGGGCCCGGCGGGGCGATCTGCTCCGAGATTAAGGCGGCGCTCTACAACGAGCCCAAAAAGCCCGCCATCGTCAGCTTCGTGGCCGGCCTCGGCGGGCGCGACATCCAGATTGAGCACTTCAAAGAGATCGTGCAGCAGGGGTGCGAAATCGCCAAAAACGGCAGTGATAATGAATATGAAATGTTTGGAGTTCGGGAATGATCGACTATAACGTTTTCGTCTCCCGCCTGGCCCCCAAGGAAGAGGTCTTCCACCCCGGCCACCGCGCCTGCGTCGGCTGCGGCGAGGCGCTGGCGGTACGGCTGGTGGGCAAGGCGCTGGGCAAGAACATCATCGTCTCCAACGCCACCGGCTGTATGGAGATCGTGGCTTCGCCGCTACCCACCAACAGTTGGAGCGTGCCCTGGATTCACACTCTCTTTGAGACCACCGCCTCGGTGGCCTCCGGCATCGAGGCCGGCATCAAGGCGATGACGCGTAAGGGCCTGCGCGAAGATGACGGCGTCAAGGTGGTCGGCATCGGCGGGGACGGCGCTTCCTTTGACATCGGCATGGGCCAGCTCTCCGGCATGATGGAGCGGGGCCACGACGTACTCTACGTCTGCTTTGACAACGAAGCCTACATGAATACCGGCATCCAGCGTTCTTCGGCGACCCCGTTCGGCGCCTCCACCACCACCTCACCGGCGGGCAAGGTCAGCCCCGGACAGGTGACCTGGAAGAAGGACATGATCGGCATTGCCGCGGCGCACCGTATTCCCTACATCGCCACCGCCTGTCACAGCTATCCCTTTGACCTGATGCGCAAGGTGGAGAAGGCGAAGGCGATCAAGGGTCCCACTTACTTACATGTCTTCTCCGTCTGTCCCACCGGCTGGCACACCGTGGGGGACCTTTCGATACGTTACGGACGTCTGGCGGTGGAGACCGGTATCTTCCCGCTTTACGAGATTGAGAATGGCGAATACACCCTGAACATGGACTTCCCGGAATTGCGCCCGGTCACCGATTACCTCAAGGGGCAGGGGCGTTTCCGCCACCTCAGTGAGGACATGATCGCCCAGATTCAGGCGCGCGTCAACGAAGATTACGTCAAGCTCAAGGAGAAAGCGATCAATGCCTGAAGCAGTTGACATCAAGAAGACGGTCGACGGCGTGCTCACCAAGCACAAGCACGAACCGAGCCTGCTGGTGGCCATCCTCCAGGACGTGCAGTCGGCGCTGGCCTACCTGCCGGAAGAGGCGATGAAAGCGGTCAGTGACGGACTGAAGTTGCCGTTGACACGGGTTTACAGTGTGGCCACTTTCTTCCGCGCCTTCAGCCTGACCCCGCGCGGCAAGCACCTGGTCAACGTCTGCCTCGGTACCGCCTGCCACGTGCGCGGCGCCACCAAGATACTGGAGAAGCTGGAACGTGACCTCGACGTCAGCGCCGGCGGCACTACCGCGGACAACAATTTCACGGTGGAGACGGTGAACTGCGTTGGGGCCTGCGCATTGGGGCCGATCGTGGTCATAGACGGTAAATACCACGGGCAGATGGCCACGCTCAAGGTCGACAAAATGCTCAAAAAGTACGCGGAATAAGGAGTTCGCCGGTGGCGAAAGTAAACTCTCTGAAAGAACTGGATGCGCTGCGGGACAGCATCAACGGCGCCAGGGATCCGGGGCGCCAGGCAATCACCATCTGCGCCGGTACCGGCTGTCGTGCCTACGGCGTGGAAGATGTGCTGCCGGTCTTTGAAGCGGAGATCAAGAGCCAGGGCCTGGCGGACAAGGTGAGCCTGGTCCCCACCGGCTGCCACGGCTTCTGCGAGCAGGGGCCGGTGCTGGTGCTCCGGCCATCGAATATCTTTTACACCAAGGTCAAAGCGAAAGATGTGAAGGAGATACTGAGCCAGACGGTGGTTAAGGGCGAACCGATTGAACACCTGCTCTTCAAGGACCCGCAGACCGGTGAGCGTTACACCCATGAAGGTGACGTGCCCTTTTACAAATTACAGCAGCGCAACGTCTTCGGGCAGAACGGCTATATTGACCCCAATAGCATTGAGGATTACATCGCGCGCGGCGGCTACGGCGCGCTGGGACTGGCCTTCGGCAGGGACGGCGCCGCCGTCATCGACGAAGTCACCCAAGCGGGCCTGCGGGGGCGCGGTGGCGGCGGTTTCGCGGCGGGACGCAAGTGGCAGACGGT
>CAZPSW010000117.1:0-5444 GCA_964589255.1 uncultured Dehalococcoidales bacterium | reverse complement strand
AACCTGCCGCTGGGGCAGATCGCCCACCTTGACGGTACGGACTTCGAGATCGTGTTCGTCGAGGTGCTGGGGGACAGCCGCTGCGCTACCGGCGTGCAGTGCATTACCGCGGGCGAGGTCACGGTGCGCCTGGAACTCCACGAAGGCGGGACCTCCGAGGAGATCTAGGTGGTGCAGCCGGGGCCACCGGATCAGTCCCACGGTGCAGACTGGCGGGGGCACCATTTCGAATTTCGGGTGGAGCCTTACCCGGTGGCGGACCGGGCCAATGACTGGGCGTCCTATTACCTGGTGCTTCAGATCAGCGACTGAAATAGACCACCGCGCTTTGCATGAAGTAGACGCCCAGCCCGAAGAGCGCCACCCCGCAGGCCCCCAGCAGCCAGCGGTAAACGCGGTCGTTGATGACGCGCCTGCCCGAGGCCACCGCGAAGGAGACCACCGAATACCAGACCAGGTCCCCCATGATGTGCGCCAGGAAGAAGACGACCACGCCCCATACCCCCAGTGAGACCGACCAGAGCAGGTAAGTGGTGCCCAGCGTGATCCACCAGATGAACCAGTACGGATTGGAGACGCTGCCCACGATGCCGGAGAGCACCGGCCGGTGGCGGGCGTGGCCCGCGGGCAGCAGCGCGGCCCCGGAAATGGCGTGACGGGGCCGCCGTTTCAGCGTGAAAAGGCCGATGCCGATGAGCATGCTACCGCCCACCAGCCCGATCACCGGCGGCACCAGTTCGTGTTCCAGGAAGGCGCGGATGCCGCTCACCAGCAGCGCGATCATGGCCATCTCCAGGATGGCGTGGCCCAGCATCAGCCGGGGGCCGGCCCAGAAGCCGTGGCGCGTCGTCTCGGTGATGGTGATGGCCAGTAGTGGGCCCGGCATCATCGCCCCGGAGAAGGCCACCGCGAACGAGGTGGTGAAGATCAAAAGCAGCGTCGCTTCAGGCATGGGGCACCGTACCAGAAGCGGGCCAGTGGCGGGCCCTGATCTGGCGGCGGCATGATACGGCAGTCAGTCTGCAAACGGGCAATAATAGCTTCAAGGCGGTCTCTTCCAGCGTCGCGCGGTCAGGTTACATTGTAGTCCAATTCGGGTACCGGCTCAAACACCGCTGGCGCGGGCGGGGGGTGGGATTAACCCAGCAGTGACATGATCGCGTCCGCCATCTCTCCGGATTGGAACCAGCCCTGCCTCAGCATGATGGTGCCGTCCCGGTCAATGAGGTAGGCGATGTTCGGGGCCGGGCCGTAGGTGCACCAGACCGGGTTGTCGAACGTGTCCACCAGCGCCGGGACGGTGATCTGGGATTCCGCCACCGTCTTCTGCGCCAGCGCCATGCGCGCCTCGTAGGACTCCGGCTGGCCCACCGCGTTGCCCGCCGCGTCACGGCTGAAGATTTCCGTCCATTCGCGGTTGGAATATGGGCTGGTGGCGCCGGTGGGGTGCGGTTCAATGACGTAGACGATGCGGAAGGTCACCCGGTCACCGAATTGTGCCTGGAGTTGTTCCGTGGCAGCGCACCCCTGCCGAAATGGCGGTCAGGTGAATGATCCGAAGACCAGCACCACCGGTTTTCCGGCCAGCAACCGGGAAAGGGTGTGATTCTCGCGGTTGGTGTCCTCAAGCGTGAAATCAATCGCCAGTGTGCCCTGCCGCAGGCCGGCCCGCTCCGGGTCGTCATCGGCGCGCTGGCAACCCGTTTTCAGGCCCGTCGCCAGTACCGGGGCCGGGGTCTCCGGGTCTGGGGGCGTGTCAGCCACCGGGGCTGGCGCCGCCGCGCTGGTTGGCGTCACCGTGACCTCGGTGGGGGCCGTGGTCGCGGCTGGTGCCGCGTCGTCAGGCGGTGGCGTGGCCGCTGGGGTGACCAGTATTTGAGGCATGCTGGGGGCTGCCGGGGCCGCGGTGGGCACGGATGCCGCCGGTGCCGGCGTTGGCGTCTCCGTCACCGCGCAAGCGGTGATCAGCACCAAGCAGAGCGCTGCCAGCGCCAGGGCCGTTAATCTCAGGCGGTACATCTTCACTTCAGCACTATACCTTGTTATGGGTTGAAATAACAGCCCGGAGAAAACTCCGGCAGGCCACCCGGGTGAGCCCATCGGTGGAAAATTACGCTCGCGGCAAGGTGCGTTTTTTCTCTAACCTAAAGAGTGGTATCCTTTTTAGGAGCAACCTAAGACGTACGCCACCAATCTTGACGAGGTACCAGGTGATAACAGCCGAACTCATAGCCGCCGTCGGCGCGGAAAACGTGATTACGGACCCAGGCTCGCGGCGCGCCTACGGGCGGAACCATTCCGGAGTGGCCAGCACCCCCAGCTGGGTGGTAAGGCCGGACGGCGCGGCGGAGATTCAGGCGGTGGTCCGGTTGGCCGCGGCGCATCACATCCCCATCACGCCCAGGTCTTCGGCGATGGGATTCTACGGGGCGGCATTACCGGAACTGGGCGGCATCGTGCTGGACCTCACGCGCATGAACCGCATCCTGAAGATCGACGGCCGCAACAAGATGTGCCGCCTGGAGCCGGGGGTGACCTGGGCGCAGGCGGCACCGGCACTGGCGGCAGAGGGCCTGATGGTCTGCGGGCCATTACTGCCGCACCGGGAGCGCAGCGTGCTCACCACCGCCCTGGAGCGGGAGCCGATACTGATCCCAGCGGCCCAAACCCGGCCCCGGAGTGGTATAATCCGGGGGCAGACCAGTGCCGCATTCAAGGGAGTGATCGTCAATGCCAACACTGTTTGAACCCGGTTCGCCGCTGATGGAGGGTATCCGGGCCGGTATCATCGCGGGCGTCTGCCTGGCGGTGGCCGCCCTGATTATTCTGGTCATCAGGTTCGTGGCGCGCCGGCGCGGCGGGCGCGCCAGGGCCTCCGCCGGATTCGTCATGTTCTTGGACATGTCAAGGCCCCTTTCATTTCTGATCGTCACCGAAGGCATCATCCTGGCCCTGTATTCGATCAGCAAATGGGCGTCCTGGCATCCGCTGCTGGAGAAGATCGCGGTGGTGCTGGCGATCGTGCTGGCCAGCTATGGGCTGTCCCGTATCGGGCGCCACCTGCTCGGCTGGTACCTGGGCAAGGCAGGGGTGCGTCAATCCCTGGCACGCCTGTTTGAAAGGGTCACCGTACTGGTCGTCTACGCGGTCGGCCTGTTGATACTGCTGGACTACCTGGAGATATCGATCAGTCCGCTGTTGGCGGGCCTGGGCATTGGTGGCCTGGCGATTGCGCTGGCGCTGCAACCGGCGTTGAGCAACTTCTTCGCCGGCGCGCAGATCGTGTCCGACAGGATCATCCGGGTGGGGGACTACATTGAACTTGACGGCGGCGGCGCGGGGTATATTGTCAGTATCGGCTGGCGCAGCACGCGCATGCGCACCGCCTACAACAACCTGCTGATCATTCCCAACTCCCGGCTGGTGGACAGCATCATCACCAACTTTCACGGCCCGGCCATGGAGCTGGCCGTGATTGTGGAATCAGGCGTCAGTTACAGCAGTGATCTGGCGCTGGTAGAGCGGGTGGCCCTGGAAGTGGCCCGGGAGGTGATCGCGGAACTGCCGGAGGCCGTGAAGGGCCGTGAGCCGTGGTTCGCCTACGAAACGTTCGGGGATTCCAACATTAACTTCTGGGTCTGGCTTTATGCCGGCGACAGGCTCGGCTCCTTCCGCGTCAGGAGTGAGGTCATCAAGCGCCTGCACACCCGCTTCGCCGTCGAGGGCATCACCATCAACTACCCGGTGCGTTTGCTGACCTATGAAGACAACGTCCCGCCTGCCGGGAAGGGCCTTTGACGCCGGGACCGGATTGGCTTTAACTTGAGCAGGGTGATACGGCCTACTTCTTGAAATTAAGCGTGATCCTGATGGTACTGTTCTTGTCCCCGTTGCTGCACGTAATATCCAACGTACCTTCACCGGCCGCGGCGCTTACTTAACGGCTGGCGCCGCCTGTTTGGAGCGGCCGGTCAGTACCAGCACCAGTACCAGCAGCAGGAAGGGCAGGCAGATCAGGTTCAGGACTTCCCAGTTCGCGGCGGTGAGCACCGCCCCGGCGGAGAGCATCACCAGCGCCTGGAAGGTAAATATGGCGAAATCGTTGACCCCCTGGGCCTTGAACCGTTCGCTGGGACGGTAGCTGCGGGTGAGCAAAACGGTGCCGGAAACAAAGAGGAAGTTCCAGCCCAGCCCCAAACAGATCAACACGATGATGTAATTCACGAACCCATGCCCGGAAACGGCCACGATGACGCCGGCCACCAGTATCGCGATGCCGGTTATTTGCAGCACCTTCAGCCCCAGCCTCTCCACCAGGAAGGCGGTGAACAGTGAGGGCAAATACATCGCGATGATGTGCCCCTGGATGGCGATGGTGGTGTCCCGGAGGTTAAAACTGTCGATGACATGCATGCTCAGCGGGGTGGCGCTCATCACAAAGCCCATCACCCCAAAGGCCACCGCGGTGGTAAAAGCGGCCACCAGGTAGGGGCGCTGCCGGACGATCTCTTTCAACGGCCGCGTCGGCGCCATGGTTTCGTCCTCTTTGACCGCGGTGTTCCTCAAAAAGAGCAGCACCACCACGCTGACGGTATAAAGAATGGCCACCATCACGAAGGACCCGGAATAAGCCCCATACCCCAGCCAGTCCCTGCCCAGACGGCCTATCTCCGGTCCCAGGAAACCGGCCACGATGCCGCCGATGAGCACGTATGAGACCGCCCGGCCGGTATACTTCGCGGCCACGCTTTCGGTGGCCGCGAAACGGTACTGCTGAATGAAAGCGATGTTGGCGCCGATGATCAGCAACATGCCGCAGAAAAAGAAGAAGTTATGCAGGGAGATGGCATAGGCGGCCCCCAGCGCGGCCAGCGCCGCCACTAAGGCCGCCAGCACAAAACCGCGCTTGCGTCCGATGCGTTTCATGATTAGCGCCGCGGGCACCGTGAAGAGGGCCATACCGACCATTTCGAAGGCCACCGGCAGGGTGGACCATGACGCGGAGGGCGCCATTTCCGCGCCCAGGATGCCGCCGGCCAGAAAAACCAGCGCCACGCCGGATAAACCCAGTGCCTGACAGACGCTCAGGATGAGTACGTTCCGCCCCATACGGGTCAGCCCGGTGATGGGATTTCGTGTCACGGCACTCGAATTTTCAGACATCGCAAATCTTTCCGCACGAAGGTATGAGGGGGAACCGCCGGGAAAACCGGCCCTATCCGGATGGGGATATGATAATCTCCGGGGGTTGAATTTGCAACCCGGTAAAAGAACACTCTTTTGGAGTGCCCCCCTCAAAGGATACCACTTAACACTGGCACTGGAGTAGTTTATGGGGGGCAGGTCAGACCAATAGTCAACCGGTGGCTATTATTGGGTGTTTCATAGGTCCATTTCCTGGATCCGACCCATGCCAGAAATTGCCTGATTTTTAGACTGTCAAT
>CAZPSW010000116.1:0-5464 GCA_964589255.1 uncultured Dehalococcoidales bacterium | reverse complement strand
CACCATGTCCAGCGTCGGCGTCACGATGGGTTCGCCGGAGCTGGGCAGCAGCATGTTGCGGATGGAGAGCATCATGGTCCGCGCTTCGTGCACCGCTGCCTTGGAGAGCGGCACGTGGACCGCCATCTGGTCACCGTCAAAGTCAGCGTTAAAGGCGGAACACACCAGCGGGTGCAATTGCAGCGCGCTGCCGTCAATGAGTACCACCTCGAAGGCCTGAATGCTGAGGCGGTGCAGCGTGGGGGCGCGGTTCAACAGCACCGGACGGTGATGCACCACTTCCTCCAGGATGTCATAGACCTCGGGGTAGGCTTTCTCCACCAGGCGCCGCGCGCTCTTGATGTTATGCGCCAGCCCCTGGGCCACCAGGCGGCTCATGACGAAGGGCTTGAAGAGCTCCAGCGCCATGCGGCGCGGTAGCCCGCACTGGTGCAGCCCCAGTTCCGGACCCACCACGATCACGGAACGCCCACTGTAATCAACACGTTTCCCCAGCAGGTTCTGCCGGAAACGCCCGTGTTTGCCGCGCAACATGTCAGAGAGCGACTTCAACTGGTGGTTGCCGCTGACGGAAACAGCGCGACCGCGCCGCCCGTTATCGATCAGGGAGTCAACGGCCTCCTGGAGCATGCGCTTCTCGTTGCGGATGATGATTTCTGGCGCGCCCATGTCCATCAGGTGGCGCAGGCGGTTGTTACGGTTGATGACGCGCCGGTAAAGGTCATTCAGGTCGCTGGTGGCGAAACGCCCGCCGTCCAGCTGGATCATCGGCCGGAGGTCCGGCGGCAGCACCGGCAGCATCGTCATCACCATCCATTCCGGCTTGTTGCCGGAACGTCTCAGCGCCTCTACCAGTCGCAGCTGCTTGCTCAACTTGCGCCGGCGCTGGCCGGAGCTGAACTGGTTGTCTTCAACCAATTGGTTGCGCAGGACGTCAAGATCAATGGCGCGTACCAGGTCAAGGATGGCGTCGGCGCCCATGTCGGCCTTGAAGATGCCTTCGTAATGTTCTTCCATTCCCTGGAACTGTATCTCGGTCAGCAGCTGTTTCAGTGCCAGGTCCTTCAATATCTGCAGCCCGGCCTCGCACTCTTCTTCCAGCGTCGCCTTCTCTTCCAGGAAGTTGCGGCGAATCTGGTTCACGTCTTCCACGGTGGCGTCCGTCATCTCCGTGATCTGGGCCTCAACCTCCGTCTCACGCGCGACCACCTTTTCGCGGCAGGCTTCCTCGGTCTCGGCGATGCGGGCCTCGCGCGCCGTTTCGTCGATCGAGGTGACGATGAAATGTGAGAAATAGAGTACCCGTTCCAGGTTGCGTGGGCTCATGTCCAGCAGCAGCCCCAGGCGTGACGGGATGCCCTTGGCGAACCAGATGTGGGCCACCGGCGAGGCCAGGTCAATGTGCCCCATGCGTTCGCGGCGCACCTTGGAACGCGCCACTTCAACGCCGCACTTGTCACAGATGACGCCCTTGTAGCGGATGCGGCGGTACTTACCGCAGGCGCATTCGAAGTCTTTGATCGGGCCGAAGATGCGTTCGCAGAAGAGCCCGTCCCGCTCCGGCTTCAGGGTGCGGTAGTTCATTGTCTCCGGTTTGGTGACCTCACCGTAGGACCAGCTGCGAATCTGCTCTGAGGAAGCCAGCGAAATCCTGACGGCATCAAAATCATTTACTTCAAGCATTAACGTCTTCCTCCCCGGCGTCCGTGTCCGTATACGCGGTCTCTGCTGCCGCGTCCGTATCGGTGGCCGTTTCCGGCGTTTCGTCAGTCAAAGCGGCGGTCTCGTCAACCTCCGCGGCGGCCTGGTCAACCTCGGTGGCGGCTTCTGCGGTGACCGGGTCGGCATCTTGGGTACTCTCGTCAATTGGGGCCGCGGAGACCATTGCGGCGACCTCGGCCTCAACCGCGGCGGCGGCGATCTCCATTTCCGCGCTGTCACTGGGGTGGTAGCCGGCCAGTTCCTCGGTCTCCTCTTCGTCGGTGACCTCCTCGTCCTCGGAGTCCCCGACGGCGTCACTGCCGGCATCGGTGGCGCTCTCATCGTCCACTTCGCCGATATCGATCGGGGCCGGTTCCGCGAGCACTCCCGTCTCGTCCCCGAGCAGGGTTTCGGGCTCCACCTCGTCTACCTCATCAAGGTCGTCGTCGCTGATGACCTCGACCGCCAGACCCAGGCTCTGGAGCTCTTTGACCAGCACCTTGAAAGACTCCGGGATGCCGGGTTGCATGATGGCCTCGCCCTTGACGATGGCTTCGTAGGTCTTGGCGCGCCCGGTGACATCGTCGGACTTGATGGTGAGGAATTCCTGCAGGTTATGCGCTGAGCTGTAAGCCTCCAGTGCCCAGACCTCCATCTCCCCGAAGCGCTGGCCACCGAACTGCGCCTTGCCGCCCAGCGGCTGCTGCGTGATCAGCGAATAAGGGCCGGTGGAGCGAGCGTGGACCTTGTCCTCCACCAGGTGGATCAGTTTCATAATGTAGATGTAGCCTACCGTGACCGGATTATCAAAGGGTTCCCCGGTGCGTCCGTCGCGGAGTTGTACCTTACCTACGATCGGCGGCGTGGCGCCACGCGTGCGTACCAGTCGTTCCACCTCCGCGTCAACATCTGCGACGCTCATCTGGCGCGCCTTGACACCTTCGTCCTCGAGCCATATGCGCAGGCAGACCTCACGGGCCAGGCCGGGTTCCCGGAGTTGGTTGTAGACCTCGTCGCCCTCGTAGCCGCGCCGCGAGACCCAATCGACGGCCAGTTGTATCTTCACGTCCACCGGTTCGTCGGCGGGGCCCATGGTGACGGCGTTGGCGCGGCGTACCAGCCAGGCACGCCCCAGGGCGTCCTCGATATCGGCATCGGTGGCGCCGTCAAAGACCGGCGTCATGACCCGCATGCCAAGGGTGTCCGCCGCCCAGCCGAGATGCGTCTCCAGCACCTGTCCCAGGTTCATGCGCGAGGGCACCCCGATGGGGTTCAGGATGATGTCCACCGGCGTGCCGTCCGGCAGGAACGGCATGTCCTCTTTCGGCGAGATCAGGGAGATGACACCCTTGTTGCCGTGACGCCCGGAGAGCTTGTCCCCCACCGAGACGCGGCGCTTCTGGGCCACCCAGACTTGCACCCAGCGGTTGATCCCCGCCGGGAGTTCGTCATTGTTATCGCGTGAAAATTCCTTGATGTTGATTATCTTGCCCCATTCGCCGTGGGGCACGCGCAGCGAGGTGTCCTTGACCTCCCGCGCCTTCTCCCCGAAGATGGCCCGCAGCAGTTTCTCCTCTGCGGAGAGTTCCGTCTCGCCCTTGGGGGTGATCTTGCCCACCAGGATGTCGTTGGGGATCACCTCGGCGCCGATGCGGATGATGCCGTCCTTATCAAGCTCACGCAGGCTTTCCTCACCGACGTTGGGGATGTCCCTGGTGATCTCCTCCGGACCGAGCTTGGTATCGCGGGCTTCAACCTCGTACTTGGCGATGTGGATCGAGGCGAACTTGTCTTCCTCCACGATGCGCTGGCTGATGATGATAGCGTCTTCGTAGTTGTAGCCTTCCCAGCTCATGAAGGCGCAGAGCACGTTCTGTCCCAGCGCCAGTTCGCCCTGGTCGGTGGCCGAGGTATCGGCCAGCAGCTGGCCCTTGGTGATCTCCTGGCCCTGGCTCACCACCGGGTACTGGTTGACGCAGGTGCCCTGGTTGGTGCGCACGAACTTCATCAGTTTATAGTTGTCCACCTCGCCGTCTTGACGCGTGATGCGGATCACCGCATTGGAGACATCGGCATTCGGTTTGCCCTCGATCTCCGGCTTCACGCCGCCGACGAAGCTGACCACGCCGTCATTCTCCGCGAAGAGCAGTTGCCCGCTGTGGCGCGCCGCCTCCACTTCCATGCCGGTGGCGATCAGCGGGGCGTCGGGGCGGATCAGGGGCACCGCCTGGCGCTGCATGTTGGCGCCCATGAGGGCGCGGTTGGCGTCATCGTGTTCCAGGAAGGGGATCAGGGCGGTGGCCACGCTGACGATCTGCTTCGGCGAAACGTCCATGTAGGTCAGTTCGTCGGGCCGGGCCAGCCGGTAGTGGTCCGCCAGCCTGGCCTCGACACGTTCGGTGTTGAACTGTCCGCGCGCGTCCAGCAGAATGTTGGCCTGGGCGATGATAAAGGGGTCTTCCTTGTCCGCGGTGAGGTAGACCACCTCCTCGGTGACGAAGGGCGACACCGGGATGCGGCGCTTCTTCAGTGCCGCCAGCAGCGGTAGCGTCTTGGCGCGGATGACCGCCCCGGCCTTGACCATGATCTCCCCCGCGTCATCACGCAGGGTCTCGTCGACGCGCCGGTTCAGCAGGTCCGGGTCGTTATTGGCCAGGTCCTTGCAGACAATGCGGTACGGCGTCTCGATGAAGCCGAATTCGTTGACCATGGAATAGGTGGCCGGCGAACCGATGAGGCCGATGTTGGGGCCCTCCGGCGTCTCAATGGGGCAGATGCGCCCGTAATGGGAGAAATGCACGTCACGCACGTCAAAGCCGGCGCGCTCCCGCGAGAGGCCGCCCGGCCCCATCGCCGAGAGGCGGCGTTTGTGGGTCAGTTCCGCCAGCGGGTTGGTCTGGTCCATGAACTGTGAAAGCTGGGAACCGCCGAAGAACTCCCGGATGGCGGCCACCACCGGGCGGATGTTGACCAGCGTGCTCGGGGTGATGCCCTCGGTGGCGCTGATGCTCATGCGCTCCTTGACGACGCGCTCCAGGCGCATCAGGCCGATGCGGAACTGGTTCTGCACCAGCTCACCAACAGTACGCACGCGGCGGTTACCCAGGTGGTCGATGTCGTCGGGGGTGTCCTCCCCGTTATTCACCATGATGATGTGTTGCACGATGCCCACGATGTCTTCATTAGTGAGCGCCCGCGAGGCCATGTCAACGTCATTGGCGAGGCGTTTCGAGAGCTTGTGGCGCCCCACCCGCCCCAGGTCGTAACGGCTGGAATTGAAGAAGAGGTTGTCAATCAGTTTTCTGGCGTTGTCCAGGCTCGGGGGATCACCGGGGCGCAGCTTCTTGTAGATGTCGATCTGGGCCTCGTTCTGGGAGGTGATACCGGTATCCCGGTCCAGCGTCGTCTTGAGGTAGGGGTGGTCCGGGTTCTTATCGACGTCGGCCACCAGTGCCATCATTGACTCATCAGTTTCATAGCCGATGGCGCGTAGCAGGGTGGAGATGGGAATCTTGCGCTTGCCGTTGATCTTCACCGAGAGCACGTCCCGGTTGCTCGTCTCGAATTCCAGCCAGGCCCCGCGGGTGGGGATCAGCTTGGCGCGGCAGAGCTGGCGCCCGGAACCAATATCCGTGTCAGCGGTAAAATAAACGCCCGGTGAGCGCAGTAACTGGCTCACCACGACGCGTTCCGCGCCGCTGGTGATGAAGGTGCCCTTGCCCGTCATCATCGGCATGTCCCCGAAGAAGATCGATTCTTCCTT
>CAZPSW010000115.1:0-5484 GCA_964589255.1 uncultured Dehalococcoidales bacterium | reverse complement strand
CCGCTGCGCACTCCATGGAAGCCGCTGAGCCCGGACTTGAAAAAGCGTTGCCGCATCCTCTCGCGGTGCCGGGCCGGGCAATCAGGGGAAGGGTGCCAGGAACTTGAAGTTGGCCACCGCCGGCGATAACTCTCCCCGCTCCAGGCGTACCGCCAGCGCCGCCACCGCGGCATTCAGCGGCGTCGGTACCCCTGCCTGCCGTCCCTTTTCCGCCACCGGTCCATTGATATAGCTCAGTTCCGTGCGCCTGCCCTTGAGGATGTCCTGTATGGCGTGGGAGTGGGCTCAAGTAAATTCATCATTCAATCCGGCTTTCAAAATGAGGTCCTGGGCGTCCGTCAGACCATGATAAGGGCTGAAAATACGGTAAGTCAAATGGCCGGGCGCGCCCGCCTCGGACTTGTCTGTTTTGAGGTGGCCCGTCTGCCTGAAAAAACGCCAAAAATGAGTGCCCAAACGTGTTCTTTGTCAACCCAATGTGTGATAAACTAAATTAGGGAGTCTACGCGGAAAAAAGATATTTTGAACGTAAATTGTATTGTCCTGGCCGGCGGCAAGAGCAGCCGCATGGGCCGCGACAAGGTAATCGCCCAGCTACCGCAAGGGCAACTGCTGGAACAGGTGCTGGGGCAGTTGGATTTCGCGCACCGTTGTATCATCGTCACCGGTGAAGAAGCCAAACACCTGCCCCGCGTCAGCGCGGGCGCCGGGATTGAGATCATCCCCGACGCCTGGCCCGAACTGGGGCCGCTGGGCGGTATCTATTCCGGCCTCAAGGTGTCCGATACCAATCTTAACGTGGTGGTGGCCGGCGACATGCCCTTCCTGAGCCGGGACCTTCTGGTTTACATGTTGACGCTGGCGGAGGGCTACGACGCAGTGGTGCCGCGCCTGGGGGACAAGGTGGAACCACTGCACGCCGTCTACGCCATGAGCAGCTTGGCACCGATTGAGACCAAGCTTAAAGAGGGGCGCCTCGGAGTGCACCGGATGTTTGACTTCCTGAACACGCGCTACGTGGCAAGGGGGGAGATCGAGCGCCATGACCCGGCACGCCGCAGCTTCTTCAATATCAATACCGAGAGTGACCTGGAGGCCGCCCGGAAAATACTGCGCGAGATAGAAACATGATCAGTGTTGAAGAGGCCCTGAGCCGTATACTGGACACCGTGAAAGTACTGGAAAGCGGGCGCCAACCCCTGCTGGAAAGCCTGGGACAGGTGCTGGCGGAAGATGTGTACGCCGCCTTTGACGTGCCCCCGCGGGACAATTCCGCGATGGACGGCTACGCGCTGCGCTACGGCGACGTCAGTGCGGCCACCCCGGAGAACCCAATCGAGCTGCGTGTGGTGGAGACGATTGCCGCCGGGGCTTACCCCCGGGTGACGATCACCGAGGGTAGTGCGGCACGCATCATGACCGGCGCCCCCCTGCCCGCCGGGGCGGACACCGTGGTGCCCTTCGAAGAGACCGACGAAACATCCCGCGACAGCGTCACCGACCGCATCGGCATTCACCGCGCCAAACCGGAGAACAACGTGCGCCGCGCCGGGGAAGACATCACCAGCGGTAGCCTGGTGCTCCAGGCCGGGACCAGGTTGCGCCCCGGTGAGATCGGCGTGCTCGCCTCCCTTGGCCGTGACACGGTGGCGGTGATACGCCGTCCCGTGGTGGCGGTGCTGGCCACCGGGGACGAACTGGCCGAGGTCGGCACACCACTGCCGCCGGGACACATCTATAACAGCAACAGCTACAGCGTGGCGGCCCTGGTAAAGCGTCACGGCGGCATCCCGCTGGTGCTCGGCATCGCGCGTGACAACGAAGCCTCGCTGCGGGAAAAATTGGCCGCCGCCAGCGCGGCGGACATGATTATCACCAGCGGTGGCGTCAGTATGGGGGATTATGACCTGGTCAAGGACGTACTCGCCGCGGAGGGCGAGATCAGCTTCTGGCAGGTACGCATGAAACCGGGCAAGCCACTGGCCTTCGGCCACATCGGCGGGCTGCCGCACCTGGGCCTGCCGGGCAACCCGGTCAGCTCCATGGTGAGTTTCGAGGTCTTTGCCAGGCCGGCCATCTACAAGATGCTGGGCCGCACGGACCTCGAGGCACCGTCGGTAACGGCGGTGCTTGACGACGCGGTCGCCAACCGGGACCGGCGGCGCGTCTTCACCCGCGTCGTGCTGCGCCAGCAGGGCGGCGCCTACCACGCCGCGCTGACCGGCCCCCAGGGTTCCGGCGTGCTCCGGGACGCGGTGGCCGCCGGGGAAAGCGTGCGGGTGATTCCGCTGGACTCCGATTAAAGCAAAACAGACGGAGGCAAACCGTTGATTTATGACGCCACCGAATTTGTATTTCAGCCGCCGCCGCAGATAGCGCGGGCACGGCGCATCCTGATCAAGCCGAGCGCCTCGGAGGATGACCCCTACCCGCATACCACCAGCGCGGCGCTGCTGGAGACGATCATCGCCGGTATCCGCCTGGTCAGCGACGCCGACATCCTGCTGCTCGAGGGCACCGCCCACGGGGATTCCGTGCAGCCGATCTACCGGCAGCTGGGCTACAACTTCCCCCGCGTGCTGGCGCTGGATGTCAAGGACTGCACCTGGGTGGAGGTGGACAACCCGCTGGACAAGCCCTACGCGGTACCCACCTTCTGGATCCCCAACGTCATCCTCTCCAGCGATTATCTGATCAGCGTCTCGCCGCTGAAGGTGGTCAACGGCAACGCCAGCATGAGCATCACCAACCTGCTGACGGTACTGCCGAATGCGAAATACGATGGCCTGAGCGGCGTCAACCTGGAAGTGCTGCGCAATCTGGGGCTGGACCGGTCCCTGGCTGACCTCTACTTCACGCTGCCCTTCGACATGGGCATCATCGAGGCGAACTGCATCTATTCCCACCGTGAGGAAACCGGCGAGGAATTGATGGAGGAATGCGGTAAGGTATTCATCGGGGACCCGTATCAAATCGACTGCGAGGCCAGCAAGTTGCTGGGGCTTTCGGCGAAATACCTGGAATTGATCAAGACGGCAAAAAAGGAATTCGATTTCTAGGCGTAGCGCACGCTGAAATTGAGGCATTCACCACGGTATTCGGACCAGTTGATGGTGACTGCGGTGACCCGGGCCGCCGGTGGCCCGGCCTTTAGCTGCGGCACCAGGCTTTCCAGGTCGGTACGTGCCCCTTCAGCCACCACCCGCACGCTCTGCCCGTCAGGATTGTTGCGCACGCTACCGCAGAGGTTGAGTTCACGCGCCCGCGCCAGCACAAAGGCCCGGAAGCAGACCCCCTGTACCCGCCCCTGGACCACCGCCGTCAGCGCCGCCATCTCACTCACCGCAACACCCGCAGTCGGTCGCGTCCGCGTTATTCTTCGTCCGCGTCGGGTTCCTTGATCTTACGGGGTTTACGCACCACGTCGACGTCCGGCGTATACGCCTCTATCTCGGCGATCGGCGCCGCCTTCTTGGCCTTCTTCGGTTTCTTTGATTCACGCCCCGGTTTACTGCGACTTCCCATAAACCTACCTCAAAAGTATCGATACCATTATACCGCTGTCAGGCGGCGCGTCAACCTCCCCCGCTAGGCGTCAGGCTCCCCGATGACCTTGAGTGCGGCGGCGGCGGCCCGTGTTTCCGCGGCCTTCCGGGAACTGCCCCGGCCCCGGCCCAGCAACTTGCCGTCGGAACTGACCGCCACGTTGAACGTCTTCCGGTGCGGGGCGCCGCTGCTGGCGGTGACAACGTAGTCCGGCAGCCCGCGCCCCTGACTCTGGAGATACTCCTGGAGCCGGGATTTGGCGTCCGCGGACGCGGAATACGCCAGCGGCCAGAGCAAGCGGCGTAAAAGATCGGCACAGGCCACCAGCCCGCGGTCCAGGTAGAGCGCCGCGATGACGGCCTCGAAGGCGCCGGCCAGGTTCCGCGGTTTTTCGCTGCCGCCCCCACCGGCCTCCCCACGGCTCATCGTCAGGTATTCACCCAGGCCGACGCCCGCCGCAGCCCGGGCCAGCGTGGCACCGCTAATGAGTCGCATGCGGCGGCGCGTCAATTCACCCTCACCGGCGCCCGGAAACTCGTCGTGCAGCCAGTCCGCCACCACTAGGCCGATGACGGCGTCGCCGAGGAATTCCAGGCGCTCGTTGGACTGGGGCCGCGGCGTGGGCGCCTCATTGAGATATGACCCGTGCACCAGCGCCCGCGCCAGCAGGTCCGGGTCACGGAAACTGACGCCGAGGCGTGTCTCAAGCTCCGACAGGTCCAACAAACAGCCTCCCTGAATCTTTTGACGGACACCCGTTCGTGCTATAATACTGGCACGATCAATGGGGGATCGTCTAGTGGTAGGACAGCGGACTCTGAATCCGTAAGCGGAGGTTCGACCCCTCCTCCCCCAGCCAATCCCCGGTCTCGCCTTCCCCTTTATGGTAGTATATGCTCCGGAGGCCAGTTTTGCCAGAAACGCCAGCGGCGGAGATCAGGACGCAGGCACTGGATTACGTCCGGCGTCATAACGTGATGACGCTGGCCACGGGCGGTGGCGGCGCCGCCTGGGCGGCGCCGGTTTTCTATGCCGCCGCTGGCTTTGACCTCTTTTTCCTTTCCGACCCGGAGGGCAGCCGCCACGGGCAAGACATCGGTGACGGCGCGCGCGCCAGCGCCAGCATCACCGAGGATTATCAACTGACCGGCTTCGACGACTGGCGGCAGATCAGGGGCCTGCAAATTGAAGGCTACGTGGCCCCGGTCAGCGGCGAAACCGAAATGGCCGCCGGGGTGGCCGCGTACGCCGCGAAATACTCTTTCACGGCGCCCTATTTACGTGCCATCGCGCACTTCCCCAAGGCAGTTTCAATTCTTGAGAAAGTCATCGAGAAATTACCGGGAGCGTCCGATTTCGCGGCCACCCTGGACAACAAGCTCTACCGGCTGCGGCCCGACGCCGTCTGGTGGGTGGACAATGCGGCCAACTTCGAGAAACGCCAGCCGGTGCCGTTGGCGCCGCGGCAGGCTTGACGCACAGCGCAATTCAGGGGATAATATCAGAATCATGCTTGGCGCATTCGTCTAGCGGCCTAGGACACCGCCCTCTCAAGGCGGAGACCACGGGTTCGAATCCCGTATGCGCTACCAACCACAAAAAAGCCCCCCGTTTTGAGGCTAAATACTCGGAACGGGGGGCTTACTTTTATCGGTTTGCTAACAGACGCTTGTCGGCCAATTTCAACGGATAGGCCGAAAAGGATTCCTTAACTCCCCAATCACTGCGCGAGAGGAACAGCCCCGGTGAGAGTCCTTGCCAGGGCTGTTCCCGTATTCTATTCGATTTCACAACGTCATGTACGAGATGTCACGGTGTCAGACATTGCCTACGGTATTACAATGATTGGATTCCCCTCCGGTCCGACAACCGGGTCACCGTTTTCATCCACCACCGGCTGTCCCAGCACCGGGTTCCCGTCCGGGCCGACAACCGGGT
>CAZPSW010000114.1:3550-5485 GCA_964589255.1 uncultured Dehalococcoidales bacterium | reverse complement strand
CATGATGCCGGAGATGGATGGACAGGAGGCGTTGCAGGAAGTCCACACCCTGGAGGATGCCGGTGGCGTGCCACCGGAACGTAAAGCCAAGATCATGATGACGACGGCGCTGACGGACTTGAAAAACGTCATCGCGGCATGCGGCGGCAACCCTCACCGCAGCCTCTGTGACGCCTATCTGCGCAAGCCCATCCAGCGCGCCAAACTGATCGATGAACTGCGGCGGCTGGAATTGATCGCCTGATCTGGGCACGGCCACTCAGTTGGCAGCGGGCACCTGCGGGGGCTCGAAGCTGCCGGGTACTCGTTTGAAGGCGGTTGCCGGGCCGGGGCCGTAATCCCGGTCCATGGCGTCCATGATGTGCTGCCAGGGTAGGTCCTGAAAGGTGCCGTGGTCGGTGACCAGGTCATAGCAGAGACGTTCACGGTTGTGGGCGTGATAATCAGCGTCAGCGGTGCCGTCGAATTCCACCGGGGTAATACCGCTGCTCTCGCAGACTTCCTGGCTCAGGGCAGCGTCGGCGGCGCGCCACTGCCCCTCGATGTTGATTTCGGTATAGCCGTGGTAGATCAGCAGGTCGGTGCCCAGTTGGCGCTTCAGTCCACCGGAATCCCGGTGGCTGCGTATGTCCACGAAATGCAGCCGTGCCGGTATGCCCGCGGCGCGGCAGAGCGCCGTCAGCAGCACCGCTTTCTGCACGCAGTAGCCCTGGCCACGCGCCAGCGTCACGCTGGCGCGGTAGTCTTCCGGGCGGTACTTCGGGGTGTATGGGTAGTAGGCCACTGCGTCCCGTACAAAATAAAAGAGACGCGCCGCCTGAACGCGGGTGTTATCCGAGCCCCGGACAATTTGCTCCGCGCGGCGTATCACGCTCGGGTGGCCGGCGTCAATTTGCGGTGTCGCCGCAAGGTATTCTCTCAAGTCTTCTGCCACGGCCATTTTCTGCCCTTGGGTAGTATGCTTCTCTCAGCTTAATAATATCATACCCGGCCTGGGACGCTTTAGCCTTGGGGTGACCCTATCCCCTGACCCCTTCCCCTAAAATCAGGGGAAGGGGATATTAGATTAAGAGACTCCGTCTCTTTGACTCTTTTAGTGCGGCTCTTGGGGAAGGGGTAAATCTTTTTTGATAGGGGGCTGCGCCCCTTGAACCCGCTTCGTTTGAGGAAGGGGTACGGTTGTTGCCGCGTTATGGCGCAGGGCTTCGTCTCTTTGGCTCTTTTTGGCGATCAGGCACCTTCCCCGGCTGACCCGATTCGTGCGTTGTGCTAAAATAGGGCGAATGCGTGGGGAGGGCCGCGATGACGGTGCCGGAAGTGAAGCCGTACGACCAATTGAATATCGAGGAACTGGCCTGGAACGGGGTCACCTGGCTCAACATCGAGAAAGCCGGGGAGGCGGAAACCACCTACCTCGGCGAGCGCTACGGCTTTCACCCCCTGGACCTGGATGACTGCCTTAGCCGCATCCAGCGCCCCAAGATTGACGCTTACCCGGGCTACATCTTCATCGTGCTGCACTTTCCGGCCTACCGCAAGGAACGCCGCATCACCTCGCCCAGCCAGGTGGCCATCTTCATCAGCGACGACTTCCTGGTGACGCTGCACAACGGGGACCTGAAACCGCTGACCAAGTTCTTTCGTGAATGCCAGATCGCCGACGAATCCCGCGAGGAGAATTTCAGCCAGGGCTCGGCCTACCTCGTCTACCGCATCGTGGACCGGCTGGTGGATTACTGCCTGCCGATCATCAATAAGATCGCGGAGGCCATTGAGGTCACCGAGGACGATGTCTTCGCGGACCATGCCGTGCCGCGCGCCATTGAGGAAATATCGATGATCCGGCGTGACCTGATCTCTTTCCGGCGCATTATCTGGCCGATGCGGGCCGTTATCGGTAGTCTGGAGACCAAGATACGCAAGTTCTCCAAGATG
>CAZPSW010000114.1:0-3540 GCA_964589255.1 uncultured Dehalococcoidales bacterium | reverse complement strand
GGACCTGAGCGTCTATTTCGACGACACGGTGGACCACATCGATAAGATCTGGGATGGGCTCGACGAGTATAAAGAAGTCATCGAGGGCCTGCACGACACCCATGATTCGCTGGCCTCGAACCGCGTCAACAACATGCTCCGCGTGCTCACCACGCTGGCCACCATCGGCGCCGTGATGACGGTCATCGCCAGCTTCTACGGCATGAACGTGATGCTGCCGGGGGAACGTGGCCCGCTGACCTGGGTCTTTCTCTTCGTCGGTATGCTGGTGGTGATGATCGGTATGCTCTACTACTTCCGCCGCAAGCGCTGGCTTTAGGGCGCATGATACTGGCGGTGCTGGTCGCTCTCTTCACCACTTGTCTGGTGGTCTCCAACATCATCGCCGTGAAGTTGGTGGCGGTGGGTGACTGGGTGGTGCCGGCGGGTGTCATCGCCTATCCGCTGACCTTCCTCATCAGCGATGTTGTCAGCGAGCTTTACGGACGCAAGACAGCGGGCCGGGTGGTCTGGACCGGTTTCGCCGCCAGCCTGCTGATGCTGCTGCTGGTTTACGGCGCGCGCGCCCTGCCCGCGGCGGGATTTTGGCAGGGCGAGGCGGCCTATGACGCGGTGCTGGGCATGGTGCCGCGGGTGGTGGGCGCCTCAATGGTGGCCTATCTGGTGAGCCAGCACCATGACGTGATCGCCTTCCACTTCTGGCGGCGCGTCACCGGCGGGCCCTACCTCTGGCTGCGCAACAATGCCTCCACCGTGGTCAGCCAGGCGCTGGACACCGGTATTTTCATCACTGCGGCCTTCTGGGGCGTGGTGCCGCCGGAGGTGGTCTGGAACATGATGCTGACCCAGTTCCTGCTGAAGCTGGGCATCGCCGTGGTGGACACCCCCTTCTGTTACCTCGCGGTGGGGCTGCTCCGCCCCCGCCTGAAGCCTGAACCGGATGTCATGCCGGGCGTGCCGGGGTAGCCCGTGGAGGTCAGATTTCTCGGCGCGCACAACTGCGAATCGGCGCAGACCCGTTGCATGAGCATATTGATCGACGACGCGTTGGCGTTCGACGCCGGCGGCCTTACCTCGACCCTCTCTTTCCAGCAGCAGGCCGCGCTCCGGGCCCTGTTCCTGACGCACCAGCACTATGACCACGTGCGGGACATCCCGACGCTGGGCATGAGCTTTTTGCTGCTGCAGCGCCGCCTCACGCTTTACGGCCTGGCGGTGACGCGTGACGCAGTCATCCCGCGCCTGCTCGACGGGGCGTTATACCCGGATTTTTTGCACCAGCCTAATGGCGAGCCCACCTTCACCTTTGAGACGGTCACGCCGGGAGTGGGCCTGGCGTTTGACGGTTACACCGTGACGCCGTATCGCGTACCGCATTCGGTGCCCGCCGCCGGTTACCTGGTGACGGCGCCCGGCGGCGCCAGCCTGTTCTACGCCGGTGATTCCGGGCCGGGGCTGGCGGCGGTCTGGCGTGAAATACGGCCCGACCTGCTTATCATAGAGACCACCGCTTCAGACCGTTACGCCCATATCGGTGCCGAGGGGCGGCACCTGACACCATCATTGCTGGGCACGGAACTGGCCTCTTTCCGGGATATCCAGGGTTATCTGCCGTGCGTCGTCACGGTGCACATGAGCCCGGTGATCGAGGGCGAGATCGTGGCCGAACTGGCCGCGGTGGCGGCTTCGCTGGGGGCGGAGATTCAACCCGCTCACGAAGGGCTGCGGCTCACCATTTGACGCCGCGCGCTCGTCCCGGAGGGCCATCATCCCACGCCTGGACAGCCTCGGCGAAAGTTGACCCTGGAGCCTGATGCTGATACACTTCACCAAGGGTGCGCCTGCCCGGCAGGAGCGAAATGAAGGTACTCAACAGCGCGGAAATGCGCCAGGCGGAGATGGCCTCGGTCGAGGCCGGTGTCAGCCTGGAGACCCTGATGCAGAACGCCGGCCTGGCGGTGGCGCGGGCCATTGCCCCCGACGAAAATGCCTGCGGCCAGGTGATACTGGTGCTCGTCGGTCCCGGCAACAACGGTGGGGACGGGCTGGTGGCGGCGCGGCATCTGCATGACTGGGGGGCCGAAGTACACATCTGGCTGGCGGGGGAGCGAGACGCGGATGATGCCAACCTGGCGCAGGTCGCAGACCGCGGCATCCCGGTGCTGGGGCCGGGCGTCCCGTCTGACGAAAGTTCCCTGTCCACCGCCACCGTGGTGCTTGACGCCCTCTTCGGCATCGGCCGGGTGAGGCCCTTTACCGGGCTGGTTAAAGAAACGCTGGAGATGGTGGCGCGGCAGCGCGAAGCGCGCCCGGCGCTGCGCCTGGTGGCCCTGGATTTACCCTCCGGCTTGAACGCCGATACCGGCCAGATTGACCCCGCCACGCTGGCCGCGGACCTGACCGTGACGCTGGCTTACCCCAAGCCCGGCCTTTACCTCATGCCCGGTGCCGCCAGCACTGGTGGCACCGTCTGCGTGGACATTGATATCCCGCCGCGCCTGGTGGCCCACGCGGAGACGGATTTAATTACCGCGGATACGGCGCGCGGGCTGTTACCGGTGCGTCCCGCCGTTGCCAACAAGGGTACCTTTGGTAAGGCGCTGCTGCTGGCGGGCTCACCATCTTACGTGGGGGCGGCCAGTCTGGCGGCGGCTGGTGCTCTGCGCGCCGGGGCGGGCCTGGTCACCCTGGCGGTGGCGCGGAGCCTGCAACCGGCGCTCACCGCCGCCCTCGCCGAAGCCACCTATCTGCTCTTGCCGGAACCCGTTAGCGATGCCCCGGACGCCGCGGCGGCATTGATCGCGGAGGCCGCTGGTGGTTATGACGTGCTGCTGGCGGGCTGCGGGCTGGGGCAGGCCGCGGCCACCGCCACGCTGCTCGCTCACCTGCTGTTGGGGGGCCGGGCCTTACCGCCCCTGGTGCTTGACGCCGATGCCCTGAACATCCTGGCGCAGACGCCGGACTGGTGGCGCAAATTGCCGCCCGGCGGTGTGTTGACGCCGCATCCGGGGGAGATGTCCCGCCTGACCGGCCTGACGGTGACTGAAATACAGGCTGACCGCATCAACCTGGCGCGGCGCTACACGGCGCAGTGGGGACAGGTGCTGGTGCTCAAGGGCGCCAATTCCGTGGTCGCCGCTCCCGGCGGCGCGGTCGCCATCAGCCCCTTCGCTAACCCCGGCCTGGCCACCGCCGGCACCGGGGACGTGCTGGCCGGGGTGGTGGCCGGTCTCATCGCCCAGGGGGTGAAACCATACCCGGCGGCGGTACTCGGCGTCTACCTGCACGCCACCGCCGCGGCAGCCGTGGCGGCGGATATCGGGGCGGTGGGCATGCTCGCCGGGGACCTGCTCCCGGCATTGCCGCGCGCCATCAAGAAACTGGCGGGGGTGCAAAATGCTGCTGGTAGCTGATGTCGGCAATACCGCGATCACGCTCGGGGTTTACGAGGGCGATCACCTGCGCGCCACCTGGAACATGGCCACCGGGCTGCACCGCATGGCTGACGAATACGCCTCTCAGGTGCTCTTCCTGCTGAAT
>CAZPSW010000113.1:0-5507 GCA_964589255.1 uncultured Dehalococcoidales bacterium | reverse complement strand
ACACGCTGCTTACTGTCTGCGCTCCGGAGCAAGTTGCCGCCGCGGCCGCGGAACTGCACACCGAGGCCGAAGAAATACGCGCCAACCGCGTCGCCCGCGGCGAACTGCCCCGGGCATGCCCCCGTCCCTATTTCACCTGGGATGAAATGGCACCGGCACTGGCCGGGCAACGCCGTCTGGATTTACTGGACTGGGAGGCGGCGCCCGAGGCGCCGCGCCTGCCGCTGACACCGGCACCGAGTTTCGCCGGGCAGCTACCGCGCTTCCTGGAGCACGTGGCGGGCCTGGTGCGGGACCACCAGACAGTGGTGCTGGTGAGTCACCAGGCGGCACGCCTTTCGGAACTGCTGGAGGAGGCGGACATGCCGGCCCCGGTGCTTTCGCGGCTGGAGACGCCGCCGCCCGGCGGCAGTCTGCTACTGGTGCAGGGATCCCTGGCGCAGGGCTGGCAACAGGCGGATGCCGATCACGTCTTCAGTGACAACGAGATCTTCGGTTTCGTGAAACCACGCCGCGCCCTACGGACGCGCCGCAGCGCCACGCGCCAGCTCCTGAAAGAGGTCGCGCCCGGAGACTACGTGGTGCACGTGGAGCACGGCATCGCGCGTTTCACCGGCGTCGTCTCCATGCGCCCCGGCGGTCGCGAACGCGAATACGTCACGCTGGAATACGCCGAGGGCGACCGCCTCTACGTGCCCAGCGACCAGATTGACCGCCTGGGCCGCTACGTCGGGGCCGGGGAACAGGCGCCGCGTCTGAGCCGCCTGCACACCCAGGAATGGGCACGCACCAAGGCCCGCGTCAGCGAGGCGGCCCAGGCCGCCGCCGAGGAACTACTGGCGCTCTACGCCAGCCGGGAGGTGAAGGCGGGCCACGCCTTCGCCACGGACACCGCCTGGCAGCGGGAGATGGAGGCGGCCTTCCCCTACCTCGAGACGCCGGACCAGGCCACCGTCTGGGAGCAGGTCAAGGCAGACATGCAGCGCCCCAGGCCGATGGACCGCCTGGTCTGCGGGGACGCCGGTTACGGCAAGACCGAAGTGGCGTTGCGGGCCGCCTTCAAGGCCGTCGAGGGCGGGCGGCAGGTGGCCTTCCTGGTGCCCACCACGGTGCTCGCGGAACAGCATTACGAGACCTTCAAGGAACGCTTCGAACCATTCCCGGTGCAAGTGGCAGTGCTCTCACGTTTTCGCGGCAGTGCCGCGCAGCAGGCCATCGTCGAGGGACTGGTCGCGGGGCGTGTCGACGTCTGCATCGGCACGCACCGGCTGTTGCAGCAGGACGTTACCTTCAAGAACCTGGGCCTGGTCATCATCGACGAGGAACAGCGCTTCGGGGTGAACCACAAAGAGCACCTGAAACGCCTGCGCACCGAGGTTGACGTGCTCACCCTGAGCGCCACGCCGATACCGCGCACGCTGCACATGGCGCTGGCCGGGGTGCGGGACATGAGCACCATCGAGACGCCGCCGGAGCAGCGCCTGCCGGTGAAGACCTTCGTGGCGCAGACCTCGGAAAGCCTGGTACGGGAAGCGGTGCTGCGGGAGATCGAGCGCGGGGGGCAGGTCTTCCTGGTGCACAACCGGGTGAAGAGCATCGGCTACGAGGCAAATCGACTGCGCCGCCTGATCCCGGAGGCCCGCGTCGACGTGGCGCACGGCCAGATGCGCGAGGACGAACTAGAGACGGTGATGCACCGTTTTTCTCACCGTGAATCCGACGTGCTCGTCTGCACCACCATCATCGAGTCCGGACTGGACATGCCCAATGCCAATACCCTGATCGTGAACCACGCGGACCGTTTCGGGCTGACCCAGCTTTACCAGCTGCGCGGGCGGGTGGGGCGCGGCGCCAACCTGGCCTTCGCCTATTTTCTCTACGAGCGTGGCCAGCGCCTGACACCGGTATCGGAGCAACGCTTGCGCGCCATTTTCGAGGCCGCCGTACTCGGCTCCGGTTTCAACATCGCGATGAAGGACCTGGAGATTCGCGGTGCCGGCAACATCCTCGGGGCGCGTCAGAGCGGGCATATCAACAGCGTCGGGTTCCACCTTTACGTAAAGCTACTCGCCGACGCCGTGGCGGCTGAAAAGGCGCGTCTGGCCGGGGCACCGGCGCCGGCGCGGGAACTCCCGGAACCGAGCGTCGATCTGCCGCTGGCCGCCTTCATCCCCGAGTCTTATGTGCCGGACCTGGATCTGCGCCTCGGTTTATACCAGCGCCTGGCCCTGATCCGTGAAAACAGCGCCCTGGGGGACTTCGCGCTGGAACTCAGGGACCGTTTCGGGGAGCCGCCGCCGGAGGTGCGCCACCTGATCTTTACCGTCACCATCAAGCGGCTGGCGCGCGCCGCCGGGATCGAGTCCATCAGCGTCGAGGAAGGTGGGCTGGTGCTCAGGCGTTTCAGCGGCTGGCACTTCAACCGGGAAACGCTGGCCGAAGTCAGCGGCGAGGCGGTGCGGGTGGCGCTGAACCAGGTGCGGCTGGACTACCGTAAACTGGGCCGCACCTGGCGCAAGACGTTACAGGACGTGCTCATCCTGGTGGCGGGGTGACGCAGACGGGCAAACCGTTACTGCCCCAAAATTCCTTGACAGCACGTATTTATCTGACTATATTGGTGCCATGATTAAACGCCGCCGCACCCGTTTTGCAATCCTCTGCGCGTTGCTGGCCCAACTGGTAGCCTTTTCCGTGTTGGCAGTGGCGAGTCGATCCCGATTTTATGGTGGCCCATTTCGCCCAGGTCATTATCAGCCTCAACGGCAGCCAGGCCGAAATTAATGACCGCCAGCGCGGCAGTGGCAGTTTTCAGCAGGCACTGGCCACTGTCACCCGGCTCGAAGAAGCCGGAGCGCAGGTGCAGGTGGCGGTGGTGGTAACGCAGCAGAACGCCGGGGACGTTTCCGAGATGCGCCGCCGTTTCGAGTCGATGGGGGTGCCGGTGCGGTTCCAGTCCTATTATTCACTGGGGCGGGGCAGTGACCGTGATGACCTGCTGATCGACGGTAACGCCTATTTCGCGGCGCTCCAGGGTGGCAACCGTGACGGCGGGATGAGCCTCTTCGACCGCCCCATGGAGCCGGGACTGCGGTTGCTCCACTGCGGCATTGGCGGCGGCACCCTCAGCGTCGACGCGGGCGGCACGGTCTATCCCTGCCACCTAATGCATTTCCCAGGCTACGCCCTGGGTAACCTGCGGCGAGAGGGCTTCGGGACCATCCGGGAGCGCATTACCGCCTCCAGATGGCAATGCGACACGGTTGATGACATCCCGGCCTGCCGGGAGTGTTTTCTGCGTTACATTTACGTCGGACAATGCCGCGCCAGGGCGGTCACCTCCGGGGACTGTCTGGACGCGCCGGACCCGTTCTGCGACTATTTCAAAAAGACGACGCTGGAATTCCTGTTCAGTGCCGGGGAGTGGCAGCCCGGCACGCCTCACCCGGCGTCGTAATCTTCTTCCGGAGTGGGTAGCGGCGCCGGCAGTTCCTCAGGGTGGGGGGTGACCGTTTCCTCCTCCCCGATACCCTGCCTCAGGCGCAGGTCCTCGATCTGCCGCAGCGGGCGCTCCAGGGCATTGGTACGCGTCGTCAGCAGTTGCTGGTATTCTCTCTGCGCGTCGTCGAGGCGCCGGCCCATCTTGTCCATGCCTTCGCCAAACCGGGTCCACTGCTTATTGAAGGCCCCGAGGAACGCCAGTATCTCGGAGGCGGTAGTCTCCAGGCGGAAGCTGTCCAGCGCCTGCCGTATCACTGCCAGGACCGCGAAAAGGGTCATCGGCGAGCAGAGTATGACGTGATCGCGCAGTGCGTCTTCGGTCAGTGCCTTGATGAAACCGTAGACCTGTTCGTTGGGAATGAAAACGAGCACGTAGTTCAGGGTGTGCTCCTCGGTGCTGATGTATTCACGCCCAGTGACCTGCTTAATCGCGGTGCGCGCGTCACGCAGGAACTGGGCCTTGAATTTCTCGCGGTCCGCCTCGGCCTCGACGCTGACGTACTGTAAATAGTTGCCCAACGGGAACTTGACGTCCATGTGCACGCGCTGGCCCTGGGGCAGCAGGAAGGTATAGTCCGGGCGGGTGCCGGCGCCCTCCAGGGTCTGCTGTTTCAAATAGTTGACCCCCTCCACGAAGCCGGCCAGGCGCAGTACGTCCTCGGCCATGCGTTCCCCCCACTGGCCACGCACCTGGGAACTCGACAGCGCCGCGTTGAGGCGGTTGGTACTGTCCTGAAGCGAGGCCGTCTGCGCCACCGCCCCTTTGATAGAGGTATTCATTTCGCTGAATTGTTTTTCCCGCTGCGCGCGGTGATCACCAAGCTCCTTCTGCACCTTTTCCAGGCCCGCCTTCATCTGGTCCACCAGCTGGCTGATCTGCTCTTTCTTGTATTCCAGGTCAGTGCCACCCAACTGCTGCTGCCGGCTCAGTGCGTCCAACGATATTTCGGCAAAGGAACTCTTTACATCTTTGAGCATACCGCGCCGCATGAAATAACTGACCAGGAGTGCCACCGCCAACCCCACCGCCAGACCGATTACCAGATAAAGCCAACTCTGCATCACGCCCCCGTGCATTAAGTTGCCTCATTTTACTACAAATGGGTGGCCGAGGGTGACGACACTTTGCTTGTAAAAGTATCGCCTGCTATAATGCCTTCGAGTGTTCCCCATGAAGGGGCAGGGCAGGTGAGGTGCGGGGTATGAAAATACTGATGGTATATCCCCGGTATCCGGATACGTTCTGGAGCTTCCGGCATGCCCTCAAGATGGCGTCTCTGAAGGCGTCTTTTCCCCCGCTCGGCCTGCTCACGGTGGCCTCGATGCTGCCCCAGGATTGGGAAATCAAACTCACCGATATGAATGCGGACCGCCTCAAGGACACGGATATCACCTGGGCGGACTACGTCTTCATCAGCGCCATGACGGTGCAGGAGGCCTCGGTCCGGGACGTCATCAAGCGCACCCACGAACTGGGCAAACCGGTGGTCGCTGGCGGCCCCGTCTTTACCACCGGCCACGATGATTTCCCGGAAGTCGATCACTTCGTGCTCGGCGAGGCCGAGGTGACACTGGCGCCTTTCGTGGCGGACATGCTGGCGGGCAAACCGAAGCGCCTCTACCAGGCCACCGGATTTCCCGAGATCGACACCACCCCGGCGCCGAAATGGTCCCTGGTGAACCTCAAGAAGTACTCCTCGGCGGTACTGCAATATTCCCGCGGCTGCCCCTTTGACTGCGAGTTCTGTGACATCATCGTGCTCAACGGGCACCGCCCGCGCACCAAGTCAATGGCCCAGGTGGAAAGCGAACTGGACGCCCTGAGGGCGGTGGATTGGAAGGGTGGCGTCTTCGTGGTTGATGACAACTTCATCGGCAACAAGCGCAAATTGAAGGAAGAGACGCTGCCCACCATAATCGAATGGCAGCGACGGCACGGTTATCGTTTCGCATTCTCTACCGAGGTCTCAATCAACCTGGCTGACGACACCAAGACGCTGGAACTG
>CAZPSW010000112.1:0-5509 GCA_964589255.1 uncultured Dehalococcoidales bacterium | reverse complement strand
ACCCGAGGCATCCATCGGGGTCACCATGGCCGTCATTAAACGTCCCAGTTCCACCATTACTTTCCTCCATCCGGCCCGGTGCGGAGCAGGCCCTTTTCCGCCACCAGTTCCGCGATCTGTACCGCATTCAGTGCCGCGCCCTTGCGCAGGTTGTCCGAGACCACCCAAAGCGCCAGGCCCGATTCGTGTGAGGCGTCGGCGCGGATGCGCCCCACGTAGACCTCGTCGCTGCCGCTGGCGCTCCAGGGCAGCGGGTAGAGGGCGAGCGATGGGTCGTCGAGCACCTTCACCCCCGGTGCCCGCGCCAGAATCTTTCGCGCTGCGTCAGGGGCCATCGGCTGTGCCAGCTCAATCTGCACCGCCTCGCTATGCGCCCGGTAGACCGGCACCCGCACACAGGTGGCCGAGACGGCCAGGTCCGGCGCGTGCATGATCTTACGCGTCTCCTGGCGCATTTTCCATTCTTCGCGGGTATAACCGTTATCCATAAATACATCAATCTGGGGCAGCATGTTGAAGGCAATCTGGTGCGGGTAGACGTGCGGCATAATGGCCTCCCCGTCCAGCGCCAGACGCGTCTCCGCGGTCAACGCCGCCACCGCGGCGGCGCCGGTGCCGGAAACGGACTGGTAGGTGGCCACCACGATGCGGGTGATGGCGCAGGCGCAGTGGATGGGCCAGAGCGCCACCACCATCTGTATGGTGGAGCAGTTCGGGTTGGCGATGATGCCCCGGTGGCCCGATACGTCTCCCGGGTTCACTTCCGGAACCACCAGCGGCACGTCGTCCTCCATGCGAAAGGCGGCGCTGTTATCGATCACCAGGGCGCCGGATTTGACGGCGATGGGCGCGAAGTGGCGGCTGGCCTCGGAACCCGCCGAAAAGAGCGCCAGGTCAATATCCCGAAAAGAGTCCTGCCCGGCCACCTCGACCGGGACCGGCAGGCCACGCACCGGCAGCGTCTTGCCCGCCGAGCGAACCGATCCCAGCAGGCGCAAAGAGTCGACCGGGAAGTGACGCTCCTCGAGGAGGTTGATGAATTCGCCACCGACGAGCCCGGTGGCGCCCAGTATGGCGACTCTGTACCCTGCCATATGCACCCCTAAAGACCGAGCAAGGCGTCCAGGCCCACGGTCAGGCCCTTTCGCTTGATGACTTCACGTACCGCCAGTATGACGCCGGGCATGAAGCTCTCCCGACTGATGGTGTCATGGCGGATGCTGAGCGTTTGGCCCAACCCGCCGAAGAGCACTTCCTGGTGCGCCACCAGGCCCGGCAACCGCACGCTGTGCAGGCTGACTCCGTCAAGCTCCCCACCGCGGCTGGCGTCACTGCCGCCGCTACGCTGGAACGGCTTGCCGCGTGCCGCACTGATGCGGCGGGCGGTGGTGAGCGCGGTGCCGGAGGGCGCGTCGAGCTTGTTTTCGTGATGTAATTCGATGATCTCGGCGTAATCAAAGTATTTCGCCACCGTCTCAGCGGCGTGCATCATCAGCACCGCGCCGAGGGCAAAGTTAGCGGCGTAAACGACGCCCACTTTGGAGGTTTTAGCGAGCACCCCGAACTGCGCGATCTCCGCCTCGGTGATGCCGGTGACGCCGATCACCAGGTTGACGCCGAGCGCGGTCACCCGGGGTGCCCCGGCCACCGCCGCGTCACGGGTGGTGAAATCAACCACCACCTGGGGGCGGGTCTGGCGTATCAGGGCGGTGATATCACTGCCGAAGGGCACCCTGGCGCTGCCTAACGGCAGCGCCAGGGTATCAGCGCCGGGCGCCATTTCCAGAGCGCCGACCACGGACATGCCCGGGGTGGCACAGACAGCGCGCATCACCTCGGCGCCCATGCGCCCGGTGGCGCCCGCTACGAGGACTCGAATCGATGCCATCGCTGACCCCTAACGGCGTGGTGGGCGGTCACGGTTGAAGCCACCGCCCCCGAAAGGCCGGTCACCACCCGGACCGCGGTCATCACGGCGCGGGGGCCGTGAATCACGGCTCACCGGTGGCCGGGAATCCGGGGTGTAATCATCAAGCAGCACGCGCCGCGACAGGTTGATGCGGTTCATGTTGTCAATCTCGATCACCTTGACCTTGACCGCGTCACCGATCTTGACCACGTCCTCGACGGTACCCACCCGGTAGTTGGCCAGTTCCGAGATGTGCACCAGGCCTTCCTTGCCCGGCAGAATCTCGACCATGGCGCCGAAGTTCATGATGCGGCTGACCTTACCGGTGTATTCGGTGCCGACTTCAACGTCCTTGGTCAGGCCGTTGATGATCTCAATCGCCTGCTGCGTGCGTTCCGCGTTCGGCGAGCCGATGAAGACGGTGCCGTCCGGCTCGACGTCAATGGTGGTCTGGGTCTGTTCCGTGATCTGGCGGATGGTGCGCCCGCCGGGGCCGATGATACCGCCGATTTTCTCCACGTCAATCTGCAACTTGTGCATCCGCGGCGCGTAGGCGCTGAGCTCTTCACGGCCCGTTTTGATGGTGCGGTTCATCGCTTCAAGTATCTCGAAGCGCGCCTCTTTGGCCTGGTTGATGGCCGTCTCCATCATCTCAAAGGTGATGCCCTTGATCTTGATGTCCAGTTGCAGCGCGGTGATGCCCTCGGAGGTGCCGGCCACCTTGAAATCCATGTCTCCGTAGTGGTCCTCGTCACCCTCAATGTCGGTCAGCACGGCGAACTTGCCGCCCTCGTCAATCATCAGGCCCATGGCGATGCCGGCCACCGGGCGTTTGATGGGGACGCCGGCGTCCATCATCGACATCGACGAGGCGCAGACGCTGGCCTGGGAACTGGAGCCGTTGGAACCCAGTACGTCCGATACCAGGCGCACCGTGTAGGGGAAGCCCGTGCCGTCCGGCAGTATCGGCAGCAGCGCCTTTTCCACCAGCGCGCCGTGGCCGATCTCGCGGCGGCCCGGTGTGCCCACCCGTTTCGTTTCGCCGGTGGCGTAGGGCGGGAAGTTATAGTGGTGCAGGAAACGCTTCGATTCGTCGGCGCTGAGGTCGTCGATCTGCTGCTCTTTGCGCAGTGAGCCGAGCGTGGTCACGGTAAGTACCTGGGTCTGGCCCCGCTGGAAGAGGGCGGAACCGTGGGTGCGCGGCAGTATGCCGACCTCGCAGGAAAGTTCTCTGATCTCATTCAGCTTACGCCCGGCGATGCGCAGCCCCTTGTCCAGGGCATTGCGCCTGAGCGTTTCGCCGAAGATGCCCTCGTAAGCGGCCCGAATGTCGGACTCTGCGTAGCGCTCGCCAAGCTGGGCCACCGCATTGTCCTCAAGTTCCGACATGGCGCCCCGGCGGGCATGTTTTTCCTCGATCAGGATGGCTTCGGCGAGCTTGTCCTTGACCAGCGGTGTCACCGCCTCGATGACCTCGTCGATACCCACCAGGTCGGGCGCCACGACTTTCTCTTTACCGGCCGCGGCCACCAGTTCCCGCTGCAAAGCGATGATCTCCTGGTTGGCCTGGTGGCCAAAGCGCAGCGCCTGAAACATCAGTTCCTCGGGCACTTCTTTGGCCCCGCATTCCACCATCACCACCGCGTCGGCGGTGCTGGCGAGCACCAGTTCCAGACGGCTCTCCGCCATCTGGGAGTGCGTCGGGTTGAGCACCAGTTCGCCGTCGATGTGCCCCACCCGGACCGCGCTGATGGGCCCCTCGAAGGGCAGTGACGAGAGGCCCAGGGACGCCGAGGCGCCGATGATACCGAGCAGGTTGGGGTCATTTTCCTGGTCCGTGGAGAGGACGGTGATGATGACCTGAATCTCCCGCCGCCAGTTCTTCGGCAGCAGGGGGCGTACCGGCCGGTCGGTCAGGCGGCAGGTCAGGATGGCGTGTTCGCCGGGGCGCCCTTCGCGACGGATAAAACCGCCGGGGATCTTACCGGCGGCGTACATGCGTTCTTCGCAATCAATGGTCAGGGGCAGAAAGTCCACCCCTTCGCGCTGGCGGGGGGAAACCCCGACGGTGACCAGCGCCACCGTTTCCCCGTACTGAATGGTCACGGCGCCGTCCGCCTGCTCTGCCAGTTTGCCAGTTTCAATGGTCAGGTCCCGGCCACCGATGTTCCTGGTAAATGAGTGTGATTCCAATTTACTACTTCCTTCTTTTTACTTCGCTCTTTTTATTTACGCAGCCCCAGGCTGGCGATTAAGCTGTGGTAACGGGTCACGTCACGCTTGCTCAGGTAGGAGAGCAAACGCTTGCGCTGGCCTACCAGTTTGAGCAGGCCGCGCCGCGTGTGATAGTCATGGCGGTTCGCCGTCATGTGGCCGGTGAGGCCCTGGATGCGTTCCGTCAGGATCGCCACCTGGATCTCGGTGCCGCCGGTATCGGTCTTATGCCGACCGTATTTGTCCATAATCGTCTTTTTGAGTGTTTTTTCCAACTTACCCCATACTCCTTTTGTTACCCCGGACGCCTTCCTTAATTGAAAGACAACCGCTCAGAATTATAGCACACGAGTGAGGCCAGGTAAATCTGAAACCAGGCGTCAGGCACGCGTGACAAGTCTGGCCGTAGGCGTGTCGAGCTAACTGCCGTCAGTCTCGTTAGAGAAAGGCTGGCGCGTCGACAGCGCGAAGCCCAGCCCACTGGCCAGCAGCACCTTGACCATGTCACCGGCGATGAAGGGCCAAGCCCCCATGTTCAGCGCCTCGCCCCAGGTCACCGAACCAAGCGCCAGCTTGAGCCATATTACGCCGGGCACGTAGATCAGTATCAGGCTGGCGATTGTCATCAGCCCGAAGAGAGCGCTGAAACGGCGCGCCTTGACGAATTTGTCCGTGAAATGACCCACGAAGAGCGCCGCCAGCCCGAAACCGATGAGGTAACCACCGGTGGGCCCGGCCAGGTGAGCGGTGCCGCTGCCCCAGCCGGTGAACCAGGGCAAACCGGCGGTGCCCAGCGCCAGGTAGATGACGATGGTGATGAGGGCCCAGTTGCGACCCAGCAGGACGCCGCTGAGCAGCACCCCCAGGGTTTGCAGAGTGATCGGTACCGGTGTCCAGGGTAGCACGATGCGCGCCTGCGCCATGAGCCCGATGATGGCGGCCATGGTGAAAGCCAGTACCAGTTTCTTGACGAGGCTTGTCTCCACGCGCCAAACGTAAGCCCGGTTCTTCGCCAGGGCGATGCGGTCAAGTGCGTTTACGGCCATGAATTTACTCTCCCTTACATTAATTAGCCTATTTTATTACGCCGCAGGCTGGTGCGTCAAACTTCTCACCAAACGCCCGGCTGAAAATGCCCTGCCGCGGATGCTATAATGAGCTACCCTTGGAGCATGATATCGAGCCGGGAGCGCGCCAAAATGAAGATCGTCGTCTGCGTCAAGCAGGTCATCGACCCGGAGGCCCCGGTCTCCACCTTCGCCGTCGATGAGGCCACCAACAAGGCGATCCCCCCCAAGGGTACCCCGCCGGTGATCAACCCCTACGACGAAAATGCGCTGGAAGCGGCACTACGCATCAAGGACGCCGCCGCGGACACTGAGATCA
>CAZPSW010000111.1:0-5536 GCA_964589255.1 uncultured Dehalococcoidales bacterium | reverse complement strand
TCGGTGTTCTCGATCAGCATGTCGGCGTCCTCTGGCAGGAAGGCCTCGGTGGCACCATAGGTGGGGATGACCTTGTATTCGCCGAGGCGCTGGTCCTGGGCGTAACGGTCCGCGATGTTGATGTACTCCGAGGCCACCCGCAGCGGCGTTTGACGCGCCCGGCAATATTCCTTGAGCTGGTCCATGTTCTCCGCCGGGGTATCTTTCCCCACCACCGCCACGATGCGCACCCAACCGTATTTCAGGTCAAGTAGTTCCTCTACGGGGCTTTCCGGGAACTGGTAGAGGTGGTCCCGTAGCCAGTCCTGTCCCGTGATCGCCAGGTCAAAACCGCCGGTGGCGATCTGCTGCGGCATGTCCATCGGCCGCAGCACCTTGACCGCCACCCCCTCTATCTCCAGGCCGGGGCGCCGGTTACCGTCCTCCGAGGGGTAGTCCCGCGTGCCGATGCCGGCCTGCTCCAGCAACCTGACGACGTGCTTCTGCTGGTGGCCGTCCGGCAGTGCCAGCTTCAGGGCGCCCGGTTCCAGCGGCGTGATCTTGGCCACTGGCGGATAGTGTGTGGCGGGCGGCGTGACCGCATCCGGAGCGCGGTCCCCGGTGATGCGGGAGAGCGGCGCCAGCAGCGGGGACAGGTCACGTGCCTGCCACGATTCACGGTTGGCGATGAGGCAGGCCCCGCCGCTGAAGATGGTCCCTAGCGGCACCATGCCATGCGCCGCCACGTCCGCCGCGGTGCCGCGGATGATGGCCAGTTCCGCGTGCTCCGGCGGGTAGGCCCCCGGCGCGCCGTGGACGCCGAAAATACGGAAACGCCGTAGGCGCGCCTCTACGGCGAAGGCCTCGGCGATGTTGGGATATTCGCTGGCGATGCGTAGCACGTCCGTGAGACCCGTTAAATCCGTGACGCGGCTGACGTCGAGCGCCGCGGAGACACCGAGTTCCAGGGTACGCCCCCCGTAACCCAGGTCCAGGATGCGCACCAGCGCCAGTGCTGGGAACTTGACCAGTAATTCTTGCGTCCAATCAAGGCCGGTGATACCCAGGTCATAATTGCCCACCGCCACCTGTACCGGGATATCCCGCTCGTTGAGGATCTTGGCGCTGAGGCCGGCGTGACGGGCTGACTTCAGGCGGTAGTAACGGGCGTCATTGGCGTAACCCTCAACACCCCAGCCGGATTCTTCGATCAGCGCCGCGGTGTCCTCGAGCAGCGCCCCCTTGGGCAGGGCGACCTTGATTGACTCTGGTGCCGTCACTGCCATGCCCCCCCCGGTCAATTACTCTGCGGTCCGGTATTTTTCAACTGTTGGAGCACCGCTTCGGGGTTATCCAACGGCTGCGCTTTGCCGCCGCCGATCAGTGTGTAACCGGTGCCGTCCCCGGCTTCCACCACCCAGGCAAAGGCCGTCTCATCCTGACCGCCGAGATCGATCTCTGCCGCCTGTCCCTGCGCCTGCAGCCGGCTTACCATTTCAAAACCATCTTTGACCCGGTCCGGAGTGACCCTCACCAGCACCCGTCCATCCGTCGCCGGTGCGGCCACCTGGACCAGGTCCAGTAGTGGGTTCAGGTTCAGCGCCAGCCCCGAGGCCGGTACTTCCGTCCCGCCTACCAGCGGAATCAGGTCATCATAACGGCCACCGCTGGCGACGTGTTCTTTCCCGGCCAGGAACTGGAACATGATGCCGGTGTAATACTCGAAGCCGCGCCCCGATGCGATGTCGATGCGGCACTTCGCGCCGAGGGATTCGAACAGGTCCGCGGTGCTGATGAAATTCTCCAGTTCCGGTGCCAGGTCCGTCAGGTTGGCGGCGTAGGTGGCGCGGAAGTTCTTCAGGAAAGGGGATGACTTGCCGCGCAGTTCCAGCAGGCTCCGCAGGGCGCGCCCCAGTTCCGGGCGCGCCGCGTCAATTTGTTCCAGCACCGCGGTATTACCCTCCAGCACGGCGTCAAAGAGTTCCGTCTGGACGCGTCCGTCAAGCTCCAGCCCGCGTAGCAGGCCGCGTATCAGCCCGGCGTGGGAGAGTCTCAGGGTGACGTTGTTCAGGCCCAAGCCCTGAAAAACGGCCAGCGCCAGCCGCACCAACTCCGCGTCGGCGACGCTGGAACTGGCCCCGATTAACTCTACGCCGCACTGCCAACGCTCCCGGTTCTTGGTGCCGGTGGGTTCAAAACGAAAGACGTTGGAAACGTAATAGTATTTCGCCAGGCTGCCCTCCGGGGCCGTCTCGAGGTACATCCGCGCCACCGGAATGGTGATATCCGGACGCAGTACCACGCGTTCACCGCTCCAGCCGTCCCAGTCGAGGAAAGAATAGACGCGCCGCAACATGCCCGGCGTCAGGGTGCCCATCGAGGTAAAGAGGTGCAGGTATTCCAGCGTCGGCGGGCGCACCTCGCGGTAGCCCGAGTTTTCCGCCACTTCGCGGAAAACACCCTCAATAAACCGGAAGGTCTGCATCTCCGCGGGGATCAGGTCTCGCATCCCCTTGCACTTCTGAACTGCCATCGTCCGCCTTAACCCGAAAAGTGTCTCAATTGTACAACAACGCCCCCTCAGCTTCAACCGTGAGCGTGAAATAAATGCTGAGTTTTGGCGACTTTCTGTTATAATCTAGGTACGTTGGCACGGAGGTGCGTTTTGCCCCTGATAAAGGCCAGATGGTGGCGCCTGCTGCTGCTCGGTACGATCTTTCTGATCGGGCTCAGCGGCATTCCAGTCAGCGCGGACGCCGGGGACGTTTTGGTGATCGAGGTCAAGGGCACCATCAACCCGGTGCTCGCGAAACACATCCAGAACGGCATCACCGAGGCGGAGAACACTGACGCCGAACTCTGTGTCATCTTGCTCGACACGCCGGGTGGCTTGGACACCGCGATGCGTGACATCGTGCAGTCCATCAGCAACTCACGCGTGCCGGTAGCGGTGTACGTGGCGCCGTCAGGTGCGCGCGCCGCTTCGGCGGGCGTCTTCATCACGCTGGCCGGTCACGTCGCCGCGATGGCCCCGACGACGACCATTGGCGCCGCCTCGCCGGTCTCCATTGGCCCGGATGGCGAGGTGGAACTCTCGGAGACGATGCAGGAAAAAATCATGAATGACGCCGCGGCCTACATGCGCAGCCTGGCCGCGTCCCAGGACCGCAACCTGGAATGGGCGGAACTGGCGGTACGCGAGGCCGTCTCCGCCACCGAACAGGAAGCCCTGGAACTGAACGTGGTGGACCTCATCGCCACCAACCTGCCGGACCTGCTAGAGCAGATCGACGGGCGGGAAGTAACGCTGCTCGGCGGTGGCGTGGTGACGCTGGAAACGGCCGGAGCCCTGACCCGCGAGTACGCCATGCGCGGCACGGAGCGTTTCCTCTTCGCCATCAGCGACCCGAACATCGCCTACATGCTGATGGGGCTGGCGATGCTCGGCATCTTCGTCGAGATCAGCAACCCCGGCCTGATCTTCCCCGGCGTCTTCGGGGCGATCTCGTTATTAATGGCTTTCTTCTCCCTGGGGACGCTGCCGATCAACCTGGCCGGCATCCTGCTGGTGCTGCTGGCGGCGGGTTTCTTCGTCGCCGAAGTCTTCACCACCAGTTTCGGACTGTTCACCGCCGGGGGCGTGGTGGCGCTGGCGATTGGCTCGATGATACTTTTCAAGGGGGGGCCGCTCTTCCAGGTCAGCCCCTGGCTGATCGCCCTGGTGGTGACCGTGGTGGGCGCCTTCTTCATCTTCGTGGTGATGAAACTGGTGCGTATCCACCACCAGCGCGCGGTGATGGGCCATGACGAGTTCCAGGGCATGACGGCGGTGGTCAAAGAGACGCTGGACCCGGAGGGCATCATCCTGATCAAGGGCGAGAACTGGACGGCGCACAGCGAAAGCGGTACCATTATGGCGGACACCGAGGTCACCGTCACCAGGCGCGACGGTTTCACCCTCTGGGTGACACCAAAATCGGAATAAGGAGAAAGATATGGGCACGGGAATTATCATCGGTATACTGGTGATTGCGACGGTGACGCTCTTCGCGTCAGCGGTACGTATCATCCAGGAATACGAGCGCGGCGTACTCTTCAGGCTGGGTCGCCTGGTGGGTGAACGTGGCGCCGGTTTCAACCTCATCGTCCCCTTCATCGACCGCATCGTCAAGATCGACCTCCGCGTGATCACGCTGGACGTGCCTTCCCAAGAGGTGATCACCAGGGACAACGTCACGGTACGTGTCAACGCGGTGGTCTACTTCCGCGTGGTGACCCCGATCGACGCCGTGATCAAGGTGGTGAACTACATCAACGCCACCTCACAGATCTCACAGACGACGCTGCGCAACGTGCTCGGCCAGAGTGAGCTTGACGACCTCTTGACGCAGCGCGAGAAGCTGAACCAGATGCTGCAAAAGGTGATCGACGAACACACCGACCCTTGGGGCATCAAGGTCAGCACCGTCGAGGTCAAGGACGTGGAACTGCCGGAGGGCATGAAACGCTCCATGGCCGCCCAGGCGGAGGCGGAACGTGAACGCCGCGCCAAGGTGATCCACGCCGAAGGCGAATTCCAGGCCTCGGAGAAGCTGGTCCAGGCCGGTAAGATCATCGCCGAGGAACCGGCCACCCTGCAACTGCGCTACCTGCAAACATTGACCGAGATCGCCTCGGAGAAGAACAGCACCATCATCTTCCCGCTGCCGATCGAGATATTCCGCGCCTTCACGGGCAGGGGCAAATAGTAACCACCGGCAGATGGCATCAAATGGGGGCCTGCTCCGCCAGCCGGGGTGGGCCCCTGTTACGTCAGGCTGACGTCACCGGCGAGTACGGGCCGCAGTTCACCATCCGCCAAGCGCAGCAGCAGCGCGCCCTCCAGGGTGACGTCCTCGGCCAGGCCGGTGAGTTCCGGCCCCGCGCCGCTGACACGCACCGTGCGGCCCAGCGTCACCAGGCGTCCCCGCCATTCCTGGAACAACGTCTCAGGCGCCGCCAGGTCAAGATAACGCCGCTCTAACCCCGCCAGCATCGCTACGAGCAGTGCGGCGCGGTCCACCGGCTTTCCAGTGGCCTCGGAGAGGCTGGTGGCGATGTCACGGATCTCTGGAATTTGCGCTACCCTCAAATTCACGTTGACGCCGATGCCGATGACGCTGAAGGGTTTTGCACCAAGTTCGTTCTCGATGAGGATGCCACAGACCTTTTTGGCGTCGAGCAGCACATCGTTGGGCCACTTTAATTGCGGCGCCAGTCTGGTGGTTTGTTCAATCGCGTCGGCCACCGCCAGCGCGCTCAGCATCACCAGGTTGGGCAGGCGCGCCAGTGGCGGGCGCAACAGCAGGGAGAGCGCGATGTTGCCCCCGGCGGGGGTGCTCCAGTGGCGGGAGAGGCGTCCCAGACCGGCGGTCTGCTCTTCCGCCAGCACCAACGTGCCATCGGGCGCGCCGCGCCGTGCCGCATCCCGCGCCGCCGTCATCGTCGAAGGTATGGTGGCGTGCCAGAGCAGGTTCCGGCCCACGAATTGTGTCTCCAGGTGCGCCTCAAGGTGCGC
>CAZPSW010000110.1:0-5547 GCA_964589255.1 uncultured Dehalococcoidales bacterium | reverse complement strand
ATGTCCTGCACCAGGAAGTTGAAGCTACTGACGGGGTGTTGGAACTTCAGATTGAGTAACCTCTGACCGGCGGTGATATCAAGCATGTAGTGGAAGACGACCTCCCGCCCCGCGGGCAGCAACGGCGCGGCGTCACTGAAGCCGGTGCCGTCGGCGCGTAGATGAATCTCGCTCAGGCCTTCACTGAAATTAAGTCCGGCGGTACCATCAGGTACCGTGAAACGCAGCACCTGGGGATGGTCCTCGCCCTCCGCCGCGGCGCCCACGTAGGCCCGGTCACCGTCGTTCATGAAGAGGTAGAATTCGGTGACGTCAAGGAAACCTTCGTCCAACCCGATGATGACATGCGCCATGGCGGCGCGCACGTCACCGTCTTCGGTGGTGGTATCGGAAACCAGTATCTCCCAGGGGATTACGGTCTCGCCGGCGGTGAACTGCAGGAGGCCGCTGTCATAGGTCACCCCCTGGAAGACGGTCTCCACGCGGTAGTTGAAGGTGGCCCCGGTGTTCAGCCCCTCGAAGGTGAAGCCGCCGCGGTCGTCGTAGGCCACCGTTTGGACATCGGTTTCGCGGAGGTCTTCGAGTACGTGCAGCGTGACCTCCTGGCCGGCCACCGGAGTGCCGTCCGGAGTGGTGTTGAGCAGCCTTCCCTCGATGGTGCCATCATTCACCCCCGCCGAGACCGGCGTCACCAGGGCGGCGACAAGTAGCAGCGGCAGCAGCAGCGGTAAAAGTATGCGTTTCATGCCGGGCCACCGCGCCCGTCCAGGCGCTGACCGCATTGGTGGCAGAAACGGTCACCGGCCTTAATTTTGGCGCCGCAGTTGCTGCAGAACCGGGCCGGGGCCTGGCGCGTCGACGGCAGCGGTGCCTCGATCTCTGCACTCGGATCGGCACCGGTCCAGCCACGCGGCGGCGGTGCGCCCGGGGCCGCCCCGTCACCGCGCCGGAAGAACGGGTAGGCGATGAAGCCCAGCGTCAGCAGTGAAAGCACGACCGCGATGTAGATCGTCATTTTATGATCGTCCTGAGCCGCACCTTATTTATCATCAGCATCGGTCTCCGCAGTGATGGCCCCGCCTGTTTTGCGGCGGTCCCCCCAAAAGGCGAGCAGGCCACCCGCCAGGAAGACGCCGCCGCCGATCCATATCCAGATCACCAGCGGGTTCACCAGTATCTCGAAATCGACGGTCTCGCCGTCTTCACTCAAGCCCCCCAGTATGACGTAGAGGTCGGCCACCGCGGTGCTCCTGATGGCGACCTCGGTCACCGACTGGCCCTCAAGGCTACGGTGGTAGTATTTCTCCGGGGCCATCAGCGGCAGTTTCCGGCCCCCGCGGGTGACACCCATCTCCGCCCGTATGATCTGTTTATCCGGGGTCTCGTCAAGGAAGATGCCCTGGAACGTCAGCGTGTAATCCTTGACGGTCACCGTTTCACCGACTTTAAGTGTCACTTCGTGCTGCGCGCCGAAGAAAGAGGAGCCGATGATACCGACCGTGATGAGTACGATACCGAGGTGCACCAGATAGGCCCCGTAGCGTGGCTTCTGGCGCTTGAGCAGCCCCCACCAGGCCCCGACGGGGTTATCACCGGCGCGCCGCGCACGCACTTCGCGGATCCAGACCACCAATACGCTCGTCCCGACGAAGGCACAGACGGCGTAACCGAGTGCCGCCTGCCAGGCCCCGAGCCCCACCGCCGCCAGCACGATGCCGAGCACCGCCGCCAATGCCAGGGGCACCGCCAGCTGCCGCAGCAGGGTACGGAGATTGGCCCGGCGCCAGCCGATGACGCAGCAAATACCGATCAGCAGCACGATCACCAGCAATATCGGGCCTACCGCGCGGTCATACCACTCCGGATCAAGGATGACCATATTTTTACCGGAGGCGGAGGTGATGAAGGGGAATATGGTGGCGATCAGGATCACGATGGTGGCGCCCACCAGCAGCAGGTTGTTCAGCAGGAAGCTGCCTTCGCGGGAGATCCATGATTCCATCTCAACTTCGCCCTTGAGCTCGTTGTAGCGCCAGAGCATCAGGCCCAACGCGCCCAGTACGGTGACCGCCATGAAGGTGATGAAATAGGGGCCCATGGTTGATTCGGGGAAGGAATGTACCGATACCGCGGCGAGCACCCCGCTGCGCGTCAGGAAGGTGCCGAAGATCACCAGTCCGAAGGTGACGATCACCAGTGTCATGTTCCAGACGCGGAAGATGCCGCGCCAGCGCTGCATCAGCATTGAATGCAGGAAGACGGTGGCGGTGAGCCAGGGCATGAGCCCGGCATTCTCCACCGAGTCCCAGGCCCAGTAGCCGCCCCAGCCGAGCTCGACGTAGGCCCACCAGGCACCGATCAAGTTACCCGCGCCGAGCAGCAGCCAGGCCGCCAGTATCCAGCGGCGGGTGGCCACCACCCAGGCGTTGTTCAGCTGCCGTTTCAGCAACGCCGCCACCGCGAAGGCGAAAGGTACCGCCACCACCACGTAACCCGCCAGCAGCAGCGGCGGGTGCACGATCATACCGAAGTTTTCCAGCAGTGGGTTGATGCCGCGTCCGTCCCAGGGCACCACCGCTCGCGCCTCAAAGGGGTTCGAAGTGGCTACTAGCAGCAGCAGGAAAAAGACCTGCACCACCATTAATATCAGCGCCGTGTGCGGAATCAGCTCCCGGTTGGCGGACCGCCGCCGGTAGACCACCACCAGGCTAAACAGCGCCAGCAGCCAGGCCCAGAAGAGTAGCGAACCGTCATTACCGGCCCAGAGGCTAGCGATGAGGTAGATCGTCGGCATGGCGCGTGAGGTGTAGGCATAAACGTACTGCAAGCCGAAGTTGTGCGTCAGGAGTGCGGTCAGCAGACCGAGTACCGCCAGCGTGGTCAGGCCGGCTACCGCCAGCATCGCCTGGCGCGCGCTGGCGATGATGACGGGGCGCTGGCGCCTGATGCCGATGGCCCAGGCGCCGGCGGAGTAGATTGCGCCGGCCAACGCCAGCACCAGGCAGACAAAGCCGATTTCAGAGGTCATAAAAGATAGTTTTCCGGCGGCGGCGGTCCGCTACTCGGGCTCATATTTCGAGGGACAACTGACGAGGATCGTCTCCGCCATGAAGACGCCGTCACTGGTCAGCTTGCCCCCAACCACCACGTCGGTCCCTTCCTGGAAAGTATCCGGTACGGTGCCTTCGTAAACCACCGGTACGGCGCCGTCCGCGTCGGTGACGGTGAAGCTCACGCCGCGGCTGCTGCCACTCCGCGCCACCGATCCGGGTGCCACGTTGCCGGCCACCCGGAGGTTCTCGCCGTAGGCCGCCTCGCCACGGGCCGCCAGTTCGCTGGTGGTGAGGTAGTAGGTGGCGCTGCCGCCGAAGGCGTTCCAGCCGAGTACTCCGATGGCGACGGCCACGATCACGGCACCGATGAGGAATTTTTTTCTACCCATATTGCAGCCTCTATGATTATTATGCCTGATGAGCCGCTCGTGCGCAAGCGGGCGCGTGCGCGCGCTTTCGGACGCCACCGGTCTCAAACGGTGTGGCCAAGAGGGGTGGTAGGGAGAGGGTGGGATGGAGACCACCCTCTCCCTGGAGGCGACGCGGCGCATCGCCAAGAAACTGCCCGCCACCAGGGTGCTGGTGCTGACGCAGCACGACAACCGCGAATACGTGCTGACCGCGATCAAGGCCGGGGCCTCCGGTTTCCTGCCGAAACGGGCCCTCGGTTCAGACCTGGTGACCGCGGTACGCGCGGTACACCGCGGGGACTCCTTCCTCTATCCTTCGGCGGCCACTGCGCTGATCGAGAGCTACCGTCAGGGCAGTGAGGATGTCGACAACGCCTACGATAGCCTTACCCAGCGCGAGCGCGAGATCATCAAACTGAGCGCCGACGGTGATACCAGCCGCTACATCGCGGAAGTGCTGGGGATCAGCCTGAAGACGGTACAGGGCCACCGCAGCCGCGTCATGGCGAAGCTGGGCCTGCACAACCGTACCGAACTGATCAAGTACGCCATGCGCAAGGACCTGCTGGCACTGACTGACTGAGACAGCTCCGGCCACGCCCGCCGCCGCCCTGACATTACCCCTGAAGTGGCACCGCGCCACAACAGGTATAATTGCTTAACGCGGCTGTACCAATCAGTCCATTCCTTGACAGCATGTGGTGCGGTATATTACCTTAGACCCGGGTGACGGGCCCGATTGAACTCCAGAGGAGTGTCGCCAGATGAAAAAAGTTGTATCCATTATCACCCTGCTGGTCATCATCCTGACCGCTTTCGTGGTGCCGCTGGCGACCAGCGCACAGGCACCTGTGACCACGGTTACTCCGGCGGTTGACAGCCTGGCCGCCGTGCCGCCGGGCAGTGGCGCCGGGGTGATCACGGACGCCAAGACGCTGATGGAGATGAGCGTCTGGGAGCTCTTCCTGAAGAACATCACCCGTGACTACGTGACCGGTTATTTCGTGGTCACGCTGCTCGCCGTCATCGGGTTGTTCACCCGATCCCGGCGCCTGCGTTACGTTACCCTGGTGGGCTCGCTGCTCTTCCTGGGCTTCATGGTCGGCCTGCGCCTCTCCGGTCTCGGCGGCCCTTCAACCATACTCTTAATCCTGATGAACGGTACCGCCAAGGTGAACTTCCCGTATTTCGTGGCGCTCGGTTTCGTCGTCCTCGGCGGTCTCACGGTGGGGCGCGCCTTCTGCGGCTGGGGCTGTCCCATGGGGGCAGTCCAGCAGCTCTTCTTCCGTGACACCGCGGTCAACGTTAACGACCGCTGGCACCGGTACCTGCGTCTGCTGCCCTTCGCCATCCTGCTGGCGATCGTGGTCTCCGTCCCGGTGGTGAATTCGGGCTTCTGGGGCGAGGCCGACCCGTTCCGCACCCTCTTCCGCGGTTTCGGCGCCTGGCCTCGGGAATTCCCCATCGAGGTGCTGCCGATGGTGCTGTTCGGCATCGTGGCGGCGCTCTCCCTGGTGCTCTTCACGCCGTGGTGCAAGTACGTCTGCCCGCTGGGGGCATTGCTCTCCCTCTTCGCCAAGATATCACTCTTCAGGGTGCGCATCGACGCCGCGAGGTGCACTGACTGCAAACGCTGCGCCAAGATCGATTGTAATTACCAGGCGATCATCACCGGGGACAAAGGCGTCAAGCCGGTGATTAAGGACCTGCAGTGCACCGCCTGCGGCGAGTGCATCCACAAGTGCCCCGATGCCGCCATCACGATGAGCCTGCCCACCCGCCTCAGCGGTGGCCGGGATATGAAATGGCTGCGTTACGCCACACTCGCGGTCTGGGCGGGAATTACCGTTTTCGTGGTGCTCGCGGCCACCGTGATGCAGCCGGCCGAGGCGGCTCCCACGCCGCCACCGGCTCTGGCGGCCAGCCAACCGGCCCCGGCACCAGCAACCCCGTCCGCGCCGACCACGACGGCTCCGGCACCGGCAGCCCCGTCCGCGCCGACCCCGACGCCGACTGCCCCGGCGCCCACTACGCCAACCACCGTACCGGCGGCGCCAACCTCTGAACCGACCACACCGACCACC
>CAZPSW010000109.1:0-5564 GCA_964589255.1 uncultured Dehalococcoidales bacterium | reverse complement strand
AATGTTCTCCCCAGTCCTCAATCAAATCGGTATCGGATAGATAATACATCGTGAAGCAATCACACCGCGAAAGCTAGTGAACCAGTATCCTCTCAAGACTTAAAACAATAGTGTCAATTGCGTCCACCTCCTCTAAGGGGCTGCGCCCCTTTAATCCCTCTGGGCCGGGAAGGGGATAATTGATTAAGAGGCTTCGCCTCTTTGACTCTTTTAGGGTCACAGAGTGAAACGCTACCTTAAAAAGGGCGGGTGGGTGGGAAAATAAGGGGCGCCGCCCCGGAACCATTTTAGCCGCGGAAGTGTGCCTCGATCGCCGCTACCACGCCGGGCATGCTGAAGGTCTCGGGCACCACGTCGACGTTGAAACCCTGCGCGCGGCCCGTCTTCGCGGTGTAGCCCCCCATGAAAGCCACCGTGGTGCGGTTGACCGTCTCCGGGCTGCCGCCAAGCTGATCCAGCAGGCTGAATATCTCCGCCGAGCTGGTGAGCACGGTAACGTCAATGGCACTGCTAAAGAGCATCTCCCGCGCCCAGTCATTACCATCGCTGACCGCCTCGGTGCGGTAGACGGTGACGCGGTGCGGGGACATGCCGATACGCTCCAGTTCACTGATGAATTCCGGGATCACGAAGGGTTCGGCGACGCCGCGTACCTCCGGCACCGGCACCAGTACCCGCCCGCCGTCGGGGCTGAGCCGCGCCATTTCCTCGATCATGACACTGGGATAGTTCACCGCCGGTATCAGGTCCGCGGTGATACCCAGTTGTGAGAGGGGTCCCGCGTCCTGTTTGAAGGCGGTGATGCGTGTTTGTTTCAATGCCGCCCCGTCCAATCCCAGCGCCAGCAAACGGTCCACCAGTGCCTGGGAGCCCATCACTGATGTGATGCCCACCCAGGCGTACTGCGCCAAATTCCGTAGTGCCTCGTCAAACTCGGTGTAATCGTCCGCCGGATAGACCGCGATGGTGGGCATCCAGATGGGCCGGGCGCCACGGTCCACCAGTCGCGCCGCCAGGTTCCCCGCGTAGTGCCGTGGGGAGGTAAAGAGGACGCGCTTGCCCAGTAGCGGCAGGTCCGTCCGGGACACCAGCTTGCGGGCGAAATCGATCTCTGGAATCCGGGACATTATCTCTCCTCTGGCAGTGTCACCGGTCGAAGAGCTTGGGTTCGTCGCCGGGGTGTAGTTTTTTGAATTTCTCCAGCAGTTGTGCTTGAGTCTCGACGCGGTCCGGGTCCGCCTCCGGAGCCGCCATGGGGCAGACCACGTCACAGCGCTGCTCGGCGTAAAACCCGACGCATTCGGTGCACTTTTCGGGATCGATGATATAGATCTCGTCCCCCTCGCTGATGGCCTGGTTGGGGCATTCCAACTCGCAGGCGCCGCAGGCACCGCATTCCTCGGTGATCTTATAGGCCATGTTTCTCTCCTGTCGTGTTTCGGGGGTGATCTATTTCGGGGCCAGGGCGTCCGTCAGCCGCCGGTGCAGTTCCGGGCGTGCGTCACGGATCAAATCCATCTTGCCCCGCAGCAATAATTGCGGGATGCCGATCTCGCCGTCCATCAGGCCGTAGACGTAGTCCAGCTCTTCGTCCGCGCAGATGCGTGAGAGCGGGTACATCCCGGCCAGCAACTTGGCGTAGGCCGGGGTGTTGAAGGCGAAGGCGTTCTGCCACCATGTATTGTAGGCCGCGTTGCCGGGCTGGCCATCGAGTTCCATCAGTATCGATTTGGCGGCCATCCAGCCGGAGGCGATGGCCCCCTGCACCCAGGTCTCCGCGGAACTGCCGGCGTCCCCGGCCAGGATGACGTGGCCGCGGGCCGGGTCGGGGACCGGGCTGCGCGCCGTGATCGCGGTCGGTTTTTTATCCACCACCCTGGCCTGTCCCACTACGTCCTGGACGTGGGGGTATTGTAAAAAGGCGTCCAGTTTTTCCGCGGGCTTGGTGCCCGAGCCCGCGGTGGCCCCGGCCAGTAACAGGTTGCGCCCGTCCGCCAGTAGGCCGAGCAGGATATTGCCGGTCTGGTTGATCGAGGGTATTGTCCAGGACATCAGTGAATTCTGCGCCCAGGGCCCGCCGACATTCTCCAGCACGTACATCAGGATGTGCCGGGTGGGGCGCGCCGCGCGGCCCTGGTTGAAGCCCAGCGCCTCGGTGACGCGGGAACTGATGCCGTCGGCGGCGATCAATCTGTGACCCTCAATGAGACGTTCCGTCTCACCCTCGCGCAGGCGCACGGTGACACCTGCCGGGCCGTCTTCGGCGGCGATGGCCAGCGTTCCGGTGACCACTTCGGCCCCGGCGCCCGCGGCCTCGGAGAGTAGCGTTTCCAGCACCGCCTGCTTGTCGTAGTAGAAGCCCCAGGTGACCATGTTCGGGGCGTAACGCTGCACCACCGCGCCGCGCGGTGAAAGTTGCAGCCAGTTCTGATAAGGGCGGCAAGCGCCGGCGAAATCCCAGTGAAAACCCGGTACGTGGAAGTGGAAGCGCGTCTTGTCCGGCAGTATCTCGACGCTGACGTGGTCAATGTAACCGTCATGCTTCGAGGCCCAGGTGCCGGTCTCCGAGTCCGGGGTGCGCTTGTTCACGTAGAACGTCTGGACGCAGGCGCGGGAAACGTCGGAGACTGCCTTTTTGCGTTCCAGGACGATGGTTTTGAGACCACTTTCGGCGGTCACCCGGGCCGCCATCAGACCCGCCGGACCGGCTCCCACCACGATCAGATCGTACTTCAATGGTTCCCCCTGGCGGCGCATATTGCGCTGCCCCGGCTTATTCTATATAATGTGACTATCGTATTGGATTATCGAATAGGATAATCACCTTATTCTATCCTAATTCGGCGTTTCGGGCAAGACCCGGAGGGAGTCAGCTTGAGCCAGTCGAGCGGCGGCGTGAAAAAGGCAACGGATTCAGGGAACCTGGTCTTTAACCTCTGGACGCTCTTGCACCAGACCGCGGACGTGATGTCCCGCGCCCGTGAGAAAGAACTGGCGGAATACGGCATCGCGCTGAGGCAGGTGGCGGCGCTCTACGTCATCAACCACGTCATCGAGGCCAAGGGTGACCTGGCCACGCCATCAGAGCTGGCGCAGTGGTTATTTAGGCGCCCGCACACCATTTCCAGCATCCTGGACCGCATGGAGCGGGAGGGGCTGGTGCGCAAACACAAGGATCCGGCCCGCCGTAACCTGGTGCGGGTCTCCCTCACCGAGAAGGGCCAGCAGGCCTACCGCCAGTCGACGCACCGGGAGTCCCTGAAGGCTACGATGAGTTGTCTCAACGCGGCGGAACAGGCGCAATTTTACGGCTATCTGGAGCGCCTGCGGGACCGGGCGCTGGAATACCTTGGGGTGGCGGAGAAACCGCCGTTCCCGCCCGCCGTGGAGTAAGGGGTAATACCTTGGCGCTGAAGCAGGAAATGACGGCCATCGTTGGGGCGGACCACGTCGTCGCGGATCGGGACGCACTGGCGGCCTACGCCGGGGACCACAGCCTGCTGGCGCTGTGCTACCCGGCCCTGGCGGTGCGGCCCGCGAATACCGGCGAGGTCCAGGCGGTGGTGCGTTACGCCAACCAGCATTTGATGCCGCTGACGCCGCGTTCCTCGACGGTGGGTTTCCACGGCGCCGGTCTGCCCCGCGAGGATGGCATCGTGCTGGACCTCGGTCGCCTGAACCGGGTGCTCGAGATTGACCCGCTGGACCGCACCGTTACGGTGGAACCGGGCGTCACCTGGGCCGCCGTGCAGGCGGCGCTCCGGGAGCATGGCCTGATGGTGTGCACTCCCCTGATGCCGCACAAAGACAAGTCCGTGCTCACCTCAACGATGGAACGGGAGCCGATGCTCAACTCAAAGTCCGAATACAATGAAAACTTCCTCACCGGGGAGGTCGTGATTGGCAACGGCGAGCTGTTCTGGCTCGGCACCGCGTTGGCGCCCGGCATGGCCGGACAGTCCAACCCGGAGGCTTTTATCCCGGGCACGCGCCTCTTCCGGGGGCACCAGGGCACCCTCGGCGTGGTCACCTGGGCTAATCTCAAGGCGGAGATCATCCCCAGCCTGGACAAGCTCTATTTCATCCCCAGTGATAGTGCCGCAGGTGTCGCCGCGCCCGTCTACCGCAGCCAGCACGCCATGCTCGGCGGCGAACTCTTCGTGCTCAACAGGACCGAATTCGCGCGCATCCTGGCGGCCGGCGGTCTGGGTAATTTCGAGGCGCTGCGGGAGGTGCTGCCACCATACACAGTGGCGATCAATCTGCATGGCCTGCGCCGCCACCCGGAGGGCCGCGTTGCCTACGAAGAGGCGGCGCTCCAGGCCATCGCCGCGGAACTGAAATTAACGCTGACGCGGGAACTGGCCGGCATCAAAGATTTGAGCGCCCGGCTGATGGCGCTGCTGCGCCTGCCCTGGCAGGGGGAGCCATACTGGCGTTTCCATCCCCGGCCGGGTAGCGCGGAGGTATTTTTTCGTGCCACGCTGGACCGCGCCGCCGAGTTCACCGGATTGGTTCAGGAGGCATCTGCTGCCAATGGCTATCCGCCGGAAGACATCGGCGTCTACATCCAGCCGGTGGAACGCGCTCGCATCGTCCATTTCTCCTTCACCTTTAATTATGACCCGGCGGATGCGGCGGAACTTTCGCGCGTGCGGGCCACCTTCAGCGGCGTCTCCAGGGCGGTGGCGGACGGGGGCGCCCTCTTCAGTAATCCTTACGGTCCGTGGGCGGAGCTGGCTTACGGGCGCGCCGCCGGTTACGTTACCGCGGTGCGTGCCGTCAAGGACGCCTTTGACCCGAACCACGTCATGAACCCCGGCAAACTCTGTTTTCAGGATCTGAAATGGTAACGCAGCGGAGAGACCAGTCCTTTCCCACTTTCCCGCGGGATGACTGGTACCACAAGTACTATTATGACCAGCGTAAGGTGGCCTGGAACTGCACGCGCTGCTCCGTCTGCAAGTGGATTGATTCGTGGGAAGTCAGGGACCCGCGTTTCGCCAAAGTCTGCCCCTCCCACGGGCGCTACCTCTTTGACGCTTATTCCTGCCAGGGGCGCATGGATATCTCCCTGGCGCTGCTGGACGGCAAGCTGGACCCGGACACCTCCCCGAAGCTGCTGGACGTGGTGCACCGCTGCAATACCTGCGGCGGTTGCGACGCCTCCTGCAAGCGCAACCAGGACATGGAACCATTACGCGTGATGCTGGATACCCGCGCCCGCCTGGTGGAAGAAGGCCAGTTGAACCCGCTGCACATAATGGTGCTCGATTCGCTGAAGCGCGAAGACAATACGATGATGGGCAAGAAGGCGGAACGCGGCCTCTGGGCCGAGGACCTGGACATCAAGGACGCCACCCAGGAAAGCTGCGAGGTAATCTTCCACTGCGGTTGCGAGATGAGCTTTGACGGGGAATTACAGCGGGTGGCGCGCGGCGCGGTGCAGATACTGCGGGACGCCGGTTGTGATCTCGGCATCATGGGTAAAGACGAGACCTGTTGCGGCGCCAAGATGTTCGACATGGGCTACCGCGGCGAGTTCCTGAAATACGCCGAGTCCA
>CAZPSW010000108.1:0-5588 GCA_964589255.1 uncultured Dehalococcoidales bacterium | reverse complement strand
ATGGCAAAGAATATGCCCTTCACAGGATACTACTTTTCGCCGCCGGGCGTGCGTCTTTATTTGGATACCGCGGCGGCTGGCGGCCAGCCCACCGGGACCGTCTCCGGCGGCTTTAATTCCCGTCTCGCAAGTGGTATCCTTTTGGGGGCCGGCCACCGCGGCGCCGCACCAGTCCGGCCGGCACTCTGAAAGCAGCACGGGGATTTGGGATCGATGCAGGATGTTATCCGCTGGCTCAAAGCCACTTTAAAATTTATGGGCCGCCGCCGCGTCACCCGGGCGGCACAGAAGCTGATCAGCGCCAACAACGCTTTCTGGCGGCGTGAAGATGACGCTTCCGCCGCGCACGCGCGCACGCGGGCGCCTTCGTGCTGGTGGAACCCAACGCACACCCGATTCTAAACCACTGCAACGCCACCTTTGCCGCCGCGGTGGCACGCGCCCGGAATTTGCGCCCCCTCTACGTGCTGGACTCAGGTAATGCCGCCACGCGGGCATTACTGCGCTCTTACGCGCCCCATGCCGAATTCGTCTCAATGGAGACGCCACGTTATTTCGCGTTCCTGGCGCTGGCCGTATTCCGGGCCTGGCGGACCTACCGCCGTCTGGAAAAACCGGGGGACATTCTTGAGCTTAGCGTCGACGGCATACGCTTCGGTGACATGGTCTACGACGATATCCTGACCGGCGGTTATGCCACCGTGGACCGCGTTGATCGGCGCACCTTGCGTTCACTGGTGGCATTCTACTGGTACCACGGCGTGATCCGGGACATCATGCGCTGTTACCAGGTGAAGACGGCCATTTTCAGTCATACCATCGGCATTTCCAGCGGCAGCTTCGCTCGTACGTTACTGCGCGGCAATGTCGAGGTGATGACGCGCCTGGGATCACATCAGACCGTCATCAAGAAGAGCCACCAGCTAGCGGACCTCGGTGTTTTCCCGTTGCATCCGGAGCCGCAGTATTTCGACTGGATGCTGGCGCAATACGAAGAGCACGTTGAAACACCGGCCATGACCTACCTCGAGGCGCGCTTCAACCAGGATGTCAACCAGGTGGCGGTGGACCTGGCATTCAACCGTCAAAAGCGCCGTTACGGCAGCGCCAACGAATTCTGCCGTGAGATGGGCCTGGACCCGGGTTTGCCCACCGTATTCGTGATGCTGCACGCCTTTAATGATTTCCCCCACTCCCACTTCGCCAGACCGATGCTCTTCCAGGACTACTACGTCTGGTTCCAGCGCACGCTGCAGATAGCGCGCCGGGTGAGCGGCGTCAACTGGGTTTTCAAGGAGCACCCGGCGGCGGTGTATTACGTCACGCGAGACCTGGACCTGGACGCCGTCTTCGCCGCCGAACGCGACCCTCACATCGACTTCCTCGGTCGCGATGCTGACTTCAATGCCGCCTCGGTAGCGGTTATTGCCAGCGCCGTGGTCACCTGCCAGGGCACCGCGGGCATGGAGTACTCCTGCCTGGGGATACCCAGCGTGCTGGCCGGTGAGAGCCCCTACAGTGGGCTGGGATTCTCGGTGGAACCGCAGACCATCGCCGAATACGAGCAGCAGTTAAAGCAGATCGCCACCCTGCCGCGCCTCACCGCAGCACAGGTTCGCCGCGCTCGGGCCGCGCTGTACTTCGAGTTGTACATGCTGCAACAAGCACCATTCCTATTTTGCCCGTTCTACACCCTGCCCGAGATCAGGGAAATGACACCGGAGCGGTTCTGGACAGAAGCCGCGGCCCATTTGCGGGCTGCCGACCGGGCCCAACTGGAACAACAGGTGGCCACCCTAGGGGACTTCGCCTGCCGCGAAAACTACACGCAGTTCATCGACCTGGAGCGGTTCGGCTTCATGCGCCCGGTGGTCGACGGGGCGCCGGATTAGGAAAGGTTTACTCCCCTTCTCGGGCCTTTAAGACGCGGCGGTAGTGCTCCTCCGCGACGTGGCCACGGTTCAGTTCCCGGAGTTCCGGGCGCCGCTGTAGCAGTGCCAGTATCTGGTCCATGCCGAAGGCGTGATCGGCCGGGTAGAGTTCCCGGTAGACCTGGCGAATAAAATCAAGATCGGCGGGATAATCCAGCAGCCAGCGGTATGCCCGCATGTCTCCCTCCCCCGGCAGCGTCGCGAAACGCGGCTGGGTTTTGGAGATGTTGGCCGCGAACCACTCCTGCAAGAACGGGTCCGTGGTCTCCTGCCAGAGGCGCGCCAGTAAATCCATCGCGATCACCATGGTGTCCAGGCCGTCAGGCAGGGGGCGCGGCTCCAGGGGGCGTCCGGTGGCGGCGACATCGTACTTGTCCCGGTTGTCCCGCAGCAGGCGGATGACGCGGTCAACCACGCCGGCATCGATCAGCGGCAGGTCCCCGGTAATCAACACCACCGCATCCGCTTCATACTGTCTGGCGGCGCGGTAGATGCGGTCCAGCAAATTATTCTCGCTGCCCGTGTAGCAGTCGATGCCGCTACCCTGGGCCATGCGCACGATGGGCTCATTCTCCGCGTTGTCGGGGCAGGCGATGACAACCCGGTCCACCAGCGTCGCGGCGCGCAGTCTTTGCGTGATGTGCCAGAGCACCGGCTGACCGAGAATATCCGCCAGGGCCTTGCCTGGCAGCCGTTCCGAGCCCAGTCTGGCCTGGATGATGGCGACTACGTTCATGCCTCGTTATCCCCGCGGTGATCTGCCCGTGATGTGAAACGCCGGTAACCAATAGTACCACTTTTACGGGTTACCCCGCCTGTTCCAGGATCACGGTGCTGGCGGTGAAATCAATCTCTTTGACCGTCGCGTCGAGCGTCTGCTCGGCGCCGAAGAGGGAGACCAGTGTCAACCGCTCGCCATCAATCCGAATCCGGGCGATCTGGTCCATGATGGGCTCGTGGTCCGTGGCGTCTGCCAACCACGCTTTGGATAAACACATAACCGCTTACCTCCGCGAAATGCCAGGCCCTTTATGACAGGCTGGCCTTCGCCGTCTCCAGGGATGCCACCGCCTGCTGCATCAGGCCCGCCGCCGCCGCCACCGGCGCGGCGTCAAACCCATCCGCGGTCAGTCCCGCGGCCATCTCCACCAGTTCCGCGGCATGTTCTTTGTTGTGGTCGATGTAATACTGGAGCAGTGTCAGCCGTTCACCTTCGCCCGCCATTTCACGCCTCCTGATTCAGATCGCCGGTGGTCGCTAGAAGCACCCCAGCTGGCATTCACTGACCTTGATGCGGCGCCGGTTCGCTTCATCGGCGATGGCCATGGGTTTCAGTTTGAATTCCCGGGCCAGGTCAAACACTTTGGCACAGGTCAGGCGCCGGCTTTCGTGCAGCGCCTCCAGCAGCGTGATCATTTCCGCGTCGAGGCTGCCCGGTACCTGGTCGTCATGGGCCGTCTTATCAACCTTGAAGCAGCCGATCTGACAGTCCGTAATACGCACCGCCAAATGGTCCGTGACATCCCCCACCGCCACCCGGGTGACGTTGGCATTTTTGGCAATGTTCCAGGCCGCGGTGCAGGGCAGATAGCCCTCTTTCAGTGATGCTTTGACGCTTTCTTCGAGCCCGGAGATGGACTCCGGAGAGAGGTTGGCCGGATTCTCTGGTATTTGAATCCGGGCGCTCTTCTTTAACTTGTCGGCCTCGTTGAAGTCTCGCATATTTATCATCCCCAATTCTGGTTCCTATGTAAATACTACTCTCTCCACCGCCCAAACACCAAATATCCCGCCGGCGCCGCCGGATGATTTTCCCCTTACAGGGGCGTGAGAAGCCACAGGAGAGTCAAAGAGACAGAGTCTCTTAATTATTCATGCCCCTTCCCCCAATTTGGGGAAGGGGCACCCAAAGGGTGTTTTCACAGAGGGATGGGGTCACCCCAAAACAATCTTCTGACCGTTTTCCGCCATCGTGTCCAGGGCCGTGTCTAAACCGGGTTCACCCGCGGCGCCGGTTTTGGAGGGCGGGGACAGGTCAGGATGGCCACCACGGCCAGCAAAAGCGCGCCAATGCTGATGACCCAGAACCAGAAATAGTTACCGCTGGTATCGTAGATATACCCCGCCAGCGGCGGCCCCGCGATGCCGCCGAGCAGACTGGCGGACATCGTTAAACCGAAAATAGTGCCGAAACGCGCCTGCCCGAAGTATTCCAGCACGAATGGTGGCCTTAACACCATCGCCCCGCCGAAACCGATGGGGAAGATCACCAGGAACGGTATCAGGTAGACCGGGTCCAGCGCCACCATGATGAAACAGACCAGGCCCACCACCATTACCAGTAGCGCCACCATCATGGCCCGCTGGTACGGCCAGCGGTCGGTGACCCAGCCCAGTGCCAGACGGCCGATGATGCTGAGTACCGCCAGCAGCGTGGCCACCACGCCGGCCTGGGCCCGGTCCACCGCGACACTGGAAAGATAGGGCATAATGTGGGTGGTGACGGTCATTACCACGAAGACCAGCAGGGCGAATGCCGCTAGGATGTGCCACAGCGGGCGCATCCCCAGGGCCTGCTTCAAGCTGACGCTGTCCCCCTCGTTGAAGGCGCCGACTTTGGCGCTGCCGCTGCGCGGCACGTCCATGCCCATCTCGCGGCGCACCGGCGGTAACGCGGGGTCCGGTTTGTCCCGCAGCAGCAATAACATCGGCAGTATCAGCACGAAGGTGCCCCCGGCCAGCGCCAGCATCGCCACCCGCCAGTCATAGGTGGCCACCAGGACGTTGATCGCCAGTATCGCCAGGCTGCCGAAGGCGAAGCCGGAAAAGGTGATGCCGGTGGCCAGGCCCAGGCGCCGCCGGAACCAGCGCGCCACCACCGTCATGATGGCGGTCACGCTGGTGGTGCTGACGCCCAGCGTGATGAGCACGAAAGAGGCGTAATAAACAGCCAGCGTCTGCATCTGGCTGAGCAGTATCAGCCCCGCCCCGGTCAGCAGCACGCCGATGAACATCGGTTTGCGTGCCCCGTAGCGGTCGATGACGGCGCCGATCAGCGGCGCCAGCAAGCTGGCTTCAGTCCCGCGTAACGAGGCCGCCAGGGAGATCGTGGTGTAGTTCCAGCCCATCTCGTCAGCGATTGGTTCAATGATCGCGGTGAACCCGAAATAGACCGCGCCGCCGGTATAGGCGGAGATGATGAACAGCGTCGTCACCACCGTCCAGCCGTAGTAGGCGCCACCAGTATTGAAGAGTTTGCTCAACCGGTTAACCTGCGTCCGCGGTGAACCTGGGATCAGCGTTCAGTATATCAGCGTCTGACCTCTGTCTTCAAAGGACCGGCCCGGTTCCTGAAGCGCGCGGCGCTTCGAAGTTCCCACCGCCTTTTATTTGACCCCGTCTCCGGCCAATGGGTATGATTTGCCTGCGGTGCCGGATGGTGTGGTGACGCGTATCTCACTGCTCAGTGACGGTTACTTCACCTGGCTGCCTTTTCCGGTCACGGCCTCGATCGTGGTCATTATTGCCAACGTCGCCATGATGATCTACCCCCGTTACTGGTTCCGCCAGGGCGCCTGGGTTTCATTCAGTCTCATCGGCGTCATGGTGACGGTGTCATTACTGGTGATTCAGCCCTTTGATTTCAATGTCATCCCC
>CAZPSW010000107.1:0-5588 GCA_964589255.1 uncultured Dehalococcoidales bacterium | reverse complement strand
ATCACTGCGCCCGCGCAGTTCGCTGATGCTCTTCAGGCCCAGCCGCCAGAGGACGTACTGTAATTGCACTGCGTAGGAATGGAAGAGGTTGGTGAGGCGCTGCGCCACGTATTCCGGGGACAGGTCGGTGGAGAGTTCCGGGTCCGTGGTGGCGATGCCCCGGGGGCAGCCGCGCCCGCTCTCGCAACGCCCGCAACGCACGCATTCCAGGGCCACCATTTCCGAGGTGCCGATGACGACACCGTCGGCCCCCAGCGCGATCGCCTTGATGATGTCCCAGGCCCCGCGCAGCCCACCGGAGGCGATCAATGTCATCTCGTCCCGGATGCCCTCGTCCACCAGGAAGCGGTGTACCTTGGGGATGGCGTATTCAATCGGCATGGCGATGTTCTTCTTGGCGATGTCCGGTGCCGCCCCGGTGCCGCCGTAGGAGCCGTCGATGTGAATGATATGCGCCCCCGCGTAATAGCTGCCCACCGCCACCATGTCAACGTCGGTCGGCGTCGATACCTTCACCGAGACCAGTGCCCGCGGGTTCATCTGGCGTATCCAGTCAACGTGTTTCTTGTGGTCCTCTACGGAATAGACGGAATGGAACGGGAAGGGGGAGAACAGGGCGCTGCCCACCACCGCCTCGCGCATCTTGGCCACCGCCGGTGTCACCTTGTCACCGAGCAGGTGCCCGCCGAGGCCGGGCTTGGCGCCCTGGGCGTACTTGAATTCCACGATGCGTACCCGCTGCACCGTTTCCTCGCTGACGCCGAAGAGGCCGGTGGCGATCTGGGTGACAACGTGGTCGTCGTAGCGCCTCAGTTCGCTGGGGTAGCCGCCCTCGCCGGTGCAGGTGAAGGAATCGAAGGCGGCGTAGGCCCTGGCGCGGCCGATCATCGTCGTCAGGCTGATGGAGCCGTAGCTCATGCCACCGCCGTAGAAAGGAATACCGATCTGGACGCGCGTCTGGTTCTCCTCGAGGCGCCTGTTCAATGCCAGGTTGAGGTCAATATCCTCCGGTTTCAGCGCCGTATTCGGCGGCGTTTCCGGTAAATTAATATCGATCCGGTCAAAGCCACCCCCGGCGTCGCCATTGCGGTATTCCAGGTGGTTTTCCGGGGGTCTGCCCGTCTCCGCTTGGGCCCAGGTGCTGACGATCAGTTCCGCCGGCCAGCGCGGGTCCCCGAAGGTCTGCCAGTTCGGGTCCGAGGTAACGCTGATGGCGCCCTGCGGGCAGATATCGACGCAGCAGCGCGCGTCTTCGCGGCAGATGTCGCAACCAACACAGAGATAGGCGTCTGGCAGGCGTGTCTTATTGCCGGAGATGCGGTGTACGCCGTAAGCGCAGGCGGTGACGCAACGCCCGCAGCCAATACAGGCGGAGCTCCGCACCACGCGGTACTTGCGCAGGCGGTTGCGGTAGCGCGGCGGCACCGGCACGGCCCCGGTATTGGCGCCCGGGAAGCGCCACTCGATGGCGGCGGCCTGGGTGGTGGCGTCCTCAACCCTGGTTTCCGCCGGGGTTTCGCCCACGTCCCGCCGTTCCCCGAAGACGGGTGCCAGGTTGTCTTTTTCCAGGTCGTTGAAGAACATCGCGCGGCCCACCTCGGCGCGCAGGCGGCGCACTTCGCGCAGGCCCATCGCGCCGAGCACTTCCAGGAGCTGCGCGTGCCAGGCGCCGATCAGATTAACGATACGCTGCCGGCCATAATCCTCGGGCACTGCCGCCAGGTCCACCGGGCAGCCGATGTGCGGCGCGCAGTCCCGGCAGAGGCGGCAGTCCAGCGCCACCGCGGCGGCCAGGTCAATGGCGGTGCCGTCAACGCCGCAGGTGATAATCTTGGGTACGTGCTCCGCAGTGGCGATACCGCCGCTAAGCAGTAGCGTCACCTGGTCCCGCGTCGTTTCCGACACCAGTGCCAGGTGTATTTCGCGCACCAGTTCGGTGATGAAGGTGTCTGCGCGTACCCCCAATCCCTGCCCGTCCGCGGCGGCCTGGAGGTGTATCATCTCCGCGTCCGCCGCGGTCAGCGCCACCGCGCGCGCCACCGCGTTTTCGTCCAGCGGCAGCCGTACCGAGGCGATCATCCCGGGGTACGCCTCTTTGGCCTGCGTCACGGTGGCCATGACATCAGCCGCGTCCGCGAATTCAATCACCGGCACTTCGCCCAGTGCCGCGGGCAGGCCCAGTTTGGCGTCGTATTTCACGATCAGGTGCTGCCGGAATTCCGCCAGTATACCCAGCGCTTCAGCGGTGGTGGCCACCGCCAGCGTGTCCAGGGCTACCGCGGCGGCGGCGGTGGCGCGCCGCGTGCTGCTGCCGTTAAAGGCCAGCGGCGCCACGTCAAGCACCAGCGGCAGGGGCAGGGTACGGTAGGGTGGTGCCACTGTCAGCAATTTGCCCGCCGCGTCGAAATTCAGGGAGGTCGGCTTGCCGCCCAGCTCGATCACGGTGCTGATGTATTCCCGCCCGTGGATGCCGTCCCGCGTCGGCCTCACGATCTCGGACATGTCGGTCCACATCTGGTCGAAACCGGGTCCGCTGAAGGGGCCGCGATAGCCCGCGCCGGAGACGGGAATCTTGCCCGTTTCGGCCTGGTCCCAGATGCTGCGTATCATGGCCGGCGTCCAGTAGCTGTCACCGATGGCGCTGAAACGCGGGTTGCGCACCCGGCTCAAGACGCCGCCCTTGCATTCCTGGACGCAGCGCAGGCAACTGACGCAGCGGGAGTCCGCGGGGTCCAGGATTTGCCCCGCGTCGAAGCCGTGCTCGCGGTTGATGTTATAGATGCAGGCGGTGTCCTTGACGCAGACGGTGCACTTCAGGCACATCGAGGACTCAAAGGTATTGAACTCCGGGATGGGCTCACGCCGCGCCGCAACCGGCTGCATCTCGATATGGTATTTCTCCGGCATGATTTAACCCGTCGCCACCGCGCTGCCCAGCGTTTTCAGCGCCAGCGCATGTTCTTTCACGATACTGTCCAGGGCGGCGCTGTCCAGGTCCGTCCGGGAGAGGAATTTGATGCGTTCCGGGGAGTTGCCTGTCTCGGCCAGCAGCGCCTGGGCTTGCAAGACGCGTCCCGCGGCGTGGCGGCTACCGCTGACGAACTGGCAGTTTGCCTCGGGGCAGCAGACGACCACGATACCGTGGGTGCCGCTCTGGATCATTTGCAATAGCGCCAGTGTCTCCACTTTGCTGCCGCAGGGTAGGGTGGGGGCACGCACGTGCGCGCCGTCCACCGTCCGTGTCACCTCGGAAAGTTGAGCTTCCGGTTTCACGGCGCGACTACAGTAGAGCAGAACTATTTCGGGGATGTTTTCCATGCCACCGTCCGAAGCGTATACCTGACACATTTTACTATGTTTTGAGGCTGGAGTGCAAATTGGGGAAGGGGATATTAGTTTTATAAGGGGCGCAGCCCCTTGAACCCCTTTTGAGCTAGGGAAAGGGGAAAGTAATCTTTTTTCCCCGGCGGTGATTTGGGCTGCGCCTCTTTGACTCTGTTGGGGTCAAAACCCTACATCAGGTGCTCCGCCATCCCTTCGAGCATGTCCGTCTCTGAGGTCTGCCCGGCGGACATCTTATAGGAATAACCGGTGAGCACGCCCGGCGCCTGCGCCGCGACGCCCACGAAGTATTCCCCCACCTTTTCCGGCGGCGTACCGAAACGCGCCAGGGCCTGACGCGTGCGCGCCGCCAGTTCCGGGTTATTCTTTTCGTCGAGACGGGTGGTATGCAGCCCCGTCAGCACCAGGCCCGGCGAAATGGCGTGGACGCTCAAAGACGAGCCCAGGTTCTCCTGGGCCAGGCTCTTCGTCAGGCTGAGCACCGCCGCCTTGGTGGCGGAATAGATCGCCGCGCCGCCCTGCGCCGAGCCGTCGCTGCCGCGCCCGGCGGTATTTAAAAGCAGCCCGCCGCCCTGCCGTAACAGGTAAGGAATAACGATGCGGCAGGCCTCCGCGGTGCCGCTCAGGTTGGTGGCCACGGTGTTTATGATGTCCGGCGCGTCGATGTCGGTCAGGGACCCGGTGCCGGTGCCCACCCCGGCGTTGTTGATCCAGATGTCGATGCGGCCCCAGGTCTGGTCCGCGTGTTGCAATAGTGCCGCCACGTCCTCCGGTTTTGAGACATCGGCCCGGATGCCGGACGCCTTGGCGCCTCCCGCGAGCAGTCCGTCAACCGTGGTCTTCACCGTATCCGCGAAGCGTCCACAGGTCACCACGGTGGCGCCTTCGGCGGCGGCCACCTTCGCCGTCGCCAGCCCGATGCCGCTGGTGCCGCCGGTAATCACGATAACCTTGTCTTTGAGTTTCATGGTGCTACCTCCCGATGTCTGATAAGTATAGCGGCACGGCGCTAAATCATCCAGTGGGGAGGCTGGTGACGCTTTACATAACGGCTCCATTTGGTAAAGGATGGATGGGCGGGAGCAATTTGGGGTCACGTCCTCCCGCCCCCGGCAAGGGGAAAGAATCCGCCGGCGCAACACGCCCCAGCCGCTTGTGCTTTGGCCAAACCCCATCCCCTTAATCCCCTTCTTGAGGGAAAAGAGGGAAGGGGATAACTAGTTAAGAGATTCCGTCTCTGTTGACTCTTTTGAGGTTTTGGAAGGGTACGTATTTGTGGTTCAGGGGCTTCCCCCACCCACGGTGACAGCCATCACATATTTGTCCCGGCACAGCCGTTATGGTTGGAAAAGATTCCGTTTGGGGGGAGATATGGGCAAGGTCATGGCGGCCCTCGGTGAGGTCATCCCGAAGTTGAATGCCAACCCCAAGGCCCAGGAGATCATCCAGGTGCTACCGCCGCTGATCGCGCTGGAACTGGACGGTGAGGACGCCGGATTGTCCCTGCGGGTGGTGGACGGCGCGCTGGCCCTGAGTAAAGCCGCGCCCGACGCGGAGATCGTCATCAGCGGTGACGCCGCGGAGTTCGCCCGCGTTGTCACCCGGGAGCGGGACATCACCCACGCGGTGGCCGAGGGCAAGGTCTGGGTCAGTCAGGGCAAGCTCTCCAAGATGATCCTGCTGGACCGGTTATTGAACCTGGCGCGCAAGCGTTAAAATTCAGAGGTTGATTTGGAAAAGGTAGGAATTGTGGGTGTCGGCAGCCTGCCGTGGCGGTCACGTTACCAGGCCAAGACGGCGCGGGCGCTGGCCCTTGAAGTAACGCAAAATGCCGTCACGGATGCCGGTTTGACGAAGTCGGAGATCGACGGCATCGTCTACTCCATCTACTGCGACACGATGTTGATGCAGCAGCATCCGGCGCTGGTGATGCAGGATTACCTGGGTCTCGGCAGCCGCCCCAGCGTGCGTATAACCGGCGGTGCCGCCACCGGTGGTTACAGTATCTATTCCGCCTTCTCACAGGTGGCCTCGGGCCTTTCGGACGTGGTCTTATTGCTCGGGGTGCAGAAGGGTATGGACTTCTACAGTTTTGATACCGGCTCACGCGGGGACGGTCTGCAAAAGGGATTCAGCATCTCTTTCGACACGCTCTGGATGACGGAGGTGGTGGCCGGCGTGCCGGCCTATCACACTCTGCGTTTTCGCCAGCCCCATGTCAACAAATACGGCGGCCCCACCAGGGA
>CAZPSW010000106.1:0-5589 GCA_964589255.1 uncultured Dehalococcoidales bacterium | reverse complement strand
ACCCACTGGACCTGATCGAGGAATACGGCACCGACGCCCTGCGCTTCGGCATCTCCACCGGCACTACGCCGGGCAATGACAGTAAGCTGAGCCGCACCAAGATGGCGGCGGCGCGCAACTTTGCCAACAAGGTCTGGAATGCGGGGCGCTTCGTCATCGGCAGCACCGCGCCCGAAGGTAGCGTCCCGGTGAGCCTGGCGGACCGGCCCGCCGCCGACCGCTGGATACTGTCCCAACTGCACCGCACCGTGGCCGAGGTGACGCGCCTACTGACCGAATTCCAGTTCGGGGAGGCGCAGCGGCGCATTCATGACTTCCTCTGGGGGGACTATTGCGACTGGTACATTGAACTCGCCAAGATACGCCTCCGGGCCGGGGACGCGGTCTCTCCGCTGCCGCTGCTGGTGCACGTGCTGGAGGTGTCGCTGCGGCTGCTGCATCCCTTTATGCCCTTCATCACCGAGGAGCTCTGGCAGCATCTCACGGCGCGCTGCCGGGGTACCGTCAGTGAACTCGATGGTGCCGTGATGCCGGACTGCACGTCGATTATGATCGCGCCCTTCCCGGTGGCCGGCGCGGCGCTGCTTGATGAGGCTGCCGAGCGCGTCATCAACACCGTGATTGAGATTGTCCACGCCCTGCGCAACATCCGCGCCGAGAACGGCGTCGCCGCGGAACGCTGGATCGAGGCCTCGGTACGCCTGCCGCAGGCCCTGGGCGAGGTGCGTGATTATGCCCTCGCCATCGAGTCGCTGGCCCGGGTGCGTCCGCTGTCCTTCGCCGCGGGTATCACCGCTCCGGCGGCGGATGAAAACCAGGCCGTTAGCGTGCTCACCGAGGCCGAGGTAATGGTGCCGCTGGCCTCGATGGTGGACCGGGACGCGGAATGCCTGCGTCTGGAGAAAGAGATCGCGGAGACTGCCACTGGCGTGGCGCGGCTCCAGGGGATGCTGGCGGACGTCAATTTCACCGCCAAGGCCCCGGCGGCGGTGGTGGACAAGCAGCGCCGTAGCCTGGAACAGCGTCTGGACTTGCTGTCACGCTTGCGGCAGCAACTGGCGCGTTTCAGCTAGGCGGCGCCACCGTCACGCTGTGGCGCAGCCACGGTGAATCCTGCGCCTGGAGCCATTCCAATCCCTTCCGCGTGTCAGAGGCGGTGCGCGCCTTTTCCGCGTGGTGCAGGCGGTATTTGAAGAGCCAGTAGTGGAATTCGTTGAGTTCGTCAAGGCTGATGGAATTGCGGCGCCGGTAGCCCTTTTCGCGGCGGAAGCGTTCCAGCAGGGTGGTCTTGTCGCTGCCGTAGATGCGGCGGTAGCACTCGCCGCTGATCTCAGCTTCCGCCAGCGGTGCCCAGACCTGCTGCGCCTTGCGTACTTCGTTCTGCACCACCTGTAACAGCGCCTCTTCAACGACAATGCCGTAGAGGAAATTCAGGTACTGGCGGTACTTGCACGTGCCGATCAAATCCCGGAATTCTTCGATGGCAATCTCCAGCGGGGGTTCGCCGCGAAAAAGCAGCGCCTGCATCTCGTCCTCCGGAATCAGGGGGTAGACCTCCTGGCAGAGGCGCTGCGCCAGTTGCAGCCAGTCAAAGGCCTCACCGGCCACCAGGTAACGGTAGCGTTGTCCCTGGTGGACTTCCTCGGCGGTGCTCCAGAGGCCGATCGCGGTGAGAATGGCGCGGTACCAGTGGTCCCCGCCCACGATCTGTTCCCGGAGCGTACGGATGACAGCGGCGTCGCTTTCCGGCGGCGGTAAGGGCGCCGTGCGGTCTTCCTGAAATGTCATAAGTTCCCCTGGCCGGTTCCGACCATTAATTATAACATTTGTGGCTAGTGGCCGTGGCAATGCTTGTACTTTTTGCCGCTGCCGCAGGGGCAGGGGGCGTTGCGACCCACCTTGGCGCCCGGCTTGGCGGTGAACGCGGGCGGTGCTTTTTGCGCGGCGGAATTCAAGGCCGGGGTGACGGTGTCCGCGCGCGTTTGAGTGGGCGTCACGGTGGGGGTCCCGTCCGGTTTTTCGCGGCGTATCATGGTGGCGTGGAAAATGGAACGCCCGATCAGGCGCGCTACTTCGGAGCGGATCGTTTCCAGTAGTTGCTGGAACTGGGTATGCCCCTCCCGTTTGTAGGCCACCAGCGGGTCCCGCTGCGCCAGTGACTGCAGCCCGATGCCCTGGCGCATGTATTCCATCGCCGTCAGGTGCTCCATCCAGAGGCTGTCCAGCGTGCCCAGCATGACGCGCCGTTCCCAGTTGCGGAGCGTTTCCGTGGTGATCTCCGTCTCCCTGGTTTCGTAGAGGCTGACGGCGTGTTTCCGGAGACGCGCCGCGATCTCTTCCCGCTTCATCTCTGCCATCGTCCGGGGTGTCAGGTCCGGCGGCAACGGCATAATGGCACCTGCTTCCTGCCACATGCCCTCGGTGTCCCAGTCAATGCCGTGCTCGTCGGCGGCGTGGTTCATCACCGCGCCTTCCAGTTCGCCGTGGACCATGTCCAGCACGTTGGCTTTCAGGTCCACGCCGCGCAGCAGCTTGTCCCGTTCCGCGTAGATCACCTCACGGTGGCGGTTGATCACGTCGTCATATTCCACCAGGTGTTTGCGCATGTCGAAGTGATAGCCCTCAACGCGCACCTGGGCGTTCTCGATGGCCTTGCTCACGATGCGGTTCTCAATGGCGACGTCGTCCCCCAGCCCGGCCCAGTCCATGATCTGCTGCACGCGTTCCCCGCCGAAGCGCTTGATGACATCGTCCTCCAGGGAGACGAAGAACTTGCTCAGGCCGGGGTCGCCCTGGCGTCCGGCGCGGCCCCGCAATTGGTTGTCGATGCGCCTGGCTTCGTGGCGTTCCGTGCCCACCACTTGCAGCCCGCCGCTGGCCACCACCATTTCGTGGCGCGTCTGCCAGGCGGCGCGTTCTTTTTCGTATTCCTTCTCCGCGGCGCGGTATGCCCCGTCTTCCGGGTACTGCCATTTCTCGGGCGGTTCCGGCTGCTTGCCGCCGAGCACGATGTCAACGCCGCGTCCGGCCATGTTGGTGGCGATGGTGACGGCACCCGGTTTGCCCGCCTCGGCGATGATCTCCGCCTCCGCGGTATGCTGCTTGGCATTCAGCACGCGGTGTTTCACGCCCTGCTTCTTCAACTGTTTGGAGAGTAACTCGGACTTCTCGATGGACACCGTTCCGATCAGTACCGGCTGCTCCGCGCGGTTTAATTCGCGCACGTCCTCAACCACGGCGCGGAACTTGGCGGCTTCGTCCCGGTAGATCATGTCCGGCTGGTCCTGGCGCACCATGGGGCGGTGCGTCGGCACGGTGACCACGTCCAGCTTGTAGATCTTGTGGAATTCCTCGGCCTCGGTGATGGCGGTGCCGGTCATGCCCGCCAGCTTGGTGTACATGCGAAAATAGTTTTGGATGGTGACGGTGGCGTGGGTCTTGCTTTCTTCCTGCACCGGCACGCCTTCCTTGGCCTCGATCGCCTGGTGCAGCCCCTCGGAATAACGCCGGCCCACCATGAGGCGTCCGGTGAACTCGTCGACGATGACCACCTCGCGCTTCGGGTTGACCACGTAGTCCCGATCCCGGCGGTAGGTCTCCTTGGCGGAGAGGGCGTTGCGCAGGTGGCGCATTAGGTCCACGTTGAATGCGTCGTAGAGAGAGCCTTCCTGGAGCAGCCCCTCGCGCGCCAGCAGGTCCTCGATGCGGGCGTAGCCCTCGTCCCCCACCTCGACCGCGCGTTCCTTTTCCGTGATCTCATAGTCCGTGTTCAGGCGCAGCTTTTTCACCAGCTTGGCGAAGGTCTGGTAGCGCTTGCCCGCTTCCTGGTCCGGGGCGCTGATAATCAGCGGCGTGCGCGCCTCGTCGATGAGCAGGTTGTCGATCTCATCGACGATGGCGTAATGCAGCCGCCGCTGCACGCGCCGCTCCAGCTCAATCACCATGTTGTCCCGGAGGTAGTCAAAGCCGAATTCGGCGCTGGTGCCGTAGGTGATATCCGCCCGGTATGCCTCCGCCCGGCTGGCGGGATTAAAGTGCGGCCAGCGCGGGTCACCGGAATCGTGCTTCGGGTCGTAGAGCAGGGCCGGGGCGTATTCGCCACCGGCCTGGGTGGGGAAGATGCTGGCCACGGTCAGGCCCAGGGCGTGGTAGATGGGCCCCATCCAGTAAGGATCGCGCCGCGCCAGGTAGTCATTGACGGTGGCCAGGTGGCAGCCCTCGCCGGCCAGCCCGTTGAGGTACAGTGGCAGCGTTGCCACCAGCGTCTTGCCCTCGCCAGTCCGCATCTCGGAGATCTTGCCCTGGTGCAGGATCATGCCGCCCACCAGTTGCACGTCGTAATGGCGCTGGCCCAGGGTGCGCCGCGCCGCCTCCCGCACCGCCGCGAAGGCCTCCGGCAAGAGATCGTCCAGGCATTCCAGCCGGGTGTCCCGGATGTCCTTCTCCAGGCCGGCGATGTTCTCGCCTAGGTGGGACAGCTGCCGCGCCAGGATTTCCCGTTCCGAGGTGTCGGTGACGTTTCGCTGATCCTCGATCACGGTGGTCTCTTCGGCGCGGTGTTCCGCCAGGTGGCGTGTCAGTTCCGCCGTTTCACTGGTGAGGCAGGCGCGGAAATCATCGGTCTTGGCGCGCAGCGCGTCGTCGCTCAGTGCCTGGAAGTCCGGCTCCAGGGCGCCAATCTTGGCCACCAGGGGGTCGAGGCGCCGTATCTCTTTCTCGTTGGAGTCCCGAAGGCCACCGAGCCATTTCAGCATCGCGGGTCTCCGTCCCCCGGCGCCAGCGTTTCCCCGATCAGCCGCTCTGCCATCTCAGCCATCTCTTCGGGTACACACACCTGCGTCCAGCCAAGGCGGCTGAAGGGCACCATGTGCACCGAGGGTGCGCCGTCAGAACGCAAAATGCAGGGGATGTCGCTGGCTTCCAGCTTGCTCTTGATGACCTGGGCCTCGATGTCTCCCTGGGTGCGGTAGACCTCGGTGAGCTTGCCTTTCATCAGTCGAACATGGCGCCGACCGAGAGCCCGGTATGGATGCGGTGGATCGCCTCCCCGAGCAGCGGCGCCATCGGCAGTACCGTGATCTTGGCCAGCTTGCGCTTGCCGTTGACCGGGATGGTGTCGGTCACCACCACTTCTTTGGCGCGGCTCTCGTCGATGCGCTGGATGGCCGGGCCGGAGAGTACCGGATGGGTGCAGCAGGAATAGATTTTTCGGGCGCCGCGTTCCGTTAGGGCGTCCAGCACGTGCAGCAGCGAACCGGCGGTATCGATCTCGTCGTCGACGGTGATCGCGGTCTTACCGTGGACATCACCGATGACGTTCAGCGTCTCGGTGGCGTCGTCGTTGCCGACGCGACGTTTTTCCACGATCGCCAGCGGCGCGTCGATCTTTTCCGCCATGTCCCGGGCGCGCTTGGAGATGCCGATGTCAGTGGCCACCACCACCGGGTCTTTGATCTTTTTCTCCAGGAAATAGCGGCTCAGAATGGCCAGCGCGGTGAGTTCGTCGACGGGGATGTTGAAGAACCCCTGGATTTGCGGCGCGTGCAGGTCCACCGTCAGCAGCCGGGAGGCCCCGGCCACCGTCAGCAG
>CAZPSW010000105.1:0-5595 GCA_964589255.1 uncultured Dehalococcoidales bacterium | reverse complement strand
GCCAAGCCGGTGGTGAAGAAATCACTGGCGGTCGGAGCGGACAGTCTGACCATCGTTGAAGACGCCAGCCTGGATGAGCCGGACTCAAGCGCCAGCGCGACCCTGCTCGCCGCCGCCATCAGAAAACTCGGTGACTTTGACCTGATCCTGACCGGACGCCAGGCCGCGGACACCGACGCGGGCCAGGTTGGCGCCGGCATCGCCGCCCTGCTTGATATCCCCGTCATCAGCGCCGCGCAGAAGGTTGAAGTGGCGGAGGGCGAGCTACGCGTGGAGCGCGTCGTCAGCGACGGTTACGAAGTTGTCGCGGCGTCGCTGCCGGCCCTGGTCACGGTGTCCAATGAACTGGGTGAACTGCGCATGCCCAACGTTAAGTCAATGATGGCGGCGAACAAGATACAGCCCACCGTCTGGACGCTGGCGGACCTGGGGCTGGACCCGGCCACCCTGAACCGGAGCCAGCTGTGGAAGCTCTGGCAGCCGGTGGTTGAGGTCAACACCGAGGTGGTCAGTGGCGAGACGCCGGAAGAGGCGGGGGCGAACCTCGCCGCCAAGCTGCGTGACGACGGCGTTATTTAGGCCCGGGTTCAAGGGGTAACACTCCTGTAAACCTTTGGCGCCACGTTCTCCCGCCCCTGAAAGGGGTATCTATTCCGGCGGCGCCTCTGGTGTTGGTCAAAATGTGATACGGCTGACCCGCCGGCGTAAAAACGTTTTCTTGGGCCAAGTCCCATCCCCTTGATCCCCTTCCCACACGAATCAAAGAGACGAAGTCTCTTGAAATAGTCGTACCCCTTCCTTAAACGAAGCGGGTTCAAAGGGCGAAGCCCCTTATAAAAACCATTTTCCCCTTCCCCTGATTATAGGGGAAGGGGTCAGGGGATAGGGTCACCCCAAAACAAATTCGTCCGGGCCGTTTTATTTCGGGTTGACGCCCCGCCATACCTGTGCCAAAATATTGAAAATCTCCAATGAGGGTGTCCCTGAATTCGCCATCGGCGTGCTGCTGCTGGACCGCCCCACGACACCGGGCGCCACCACGGACAATCCGGACGCGCATTCTGGAAGCCGAGAACCAGGCGTGAGGCGCGCCAGCCACTGGGAGATTGTGATTGCCCTTTATTAGCCACCGTGAATTCATTAACCGCTGCCAGGCCAGCGGGGACCTGATACGCGTGCAGCGGGAGGTGGACTGGGACCTCGAGGCCGGGGCGGTGACGCGCCGCAGCAACGAGACCGGTGGCCCCGCCTGCCTCTTCGAGCGCATCAAGGACTACCCCGATGGTTACCGCATCCTGGGCGGGCCGCTGGCGACCTACCGGCGGGTGGCCATCGCCATGGGCCTGGCGGCAGACACCCCGGTGCGCGAAATCTACGCCGAACACGAAAGGCGGCGGCAGGTTCCGGTGAAACCGGTGACACTGGCCACCGGCCCCTGCCAGGAAGAGGTACACCGGGGAAAAAACGTTGACCTCTGCCGCCTGCCGGCACCGATGGTCCATGACGGCGACGGAGGCCGCTATATGGTGACCTGGGGCTTCGCCGTCTGCCGTGATCCGGACACCGGCTGGTCCAACTGGGGAATGTACCGCTTCATGCTCCTCGACGGGCAGCATCTGTCCGGCCAGCCGACCCCGCTGAGCAATTTCGCGCACATCTTCCGCGAGAAATACATGGCCCGGAACCGGCCCATGCCGCTGGCCATCGCCATTGGCGCGGACCCGCTTTCCTGCATGGCCAGCACCACCGGCTACCGCCCTGATGAGGACGAAGCGGACTTCGCCGGGGCACTGCACGGGGCGCCGGTACCGCTGGTGAAATGCGTCAGTAATGATCTGCTGGTACCGGCGGATAGCGAGATCGTGATCGAGGGAGAAGTGCCGCCGGACGCCGCCGGGCTGGAAGGGCCGTTCGGGGAATACCCCGGCTACCGCATCGGCGGCGTTTCGCCGAAGATATTATTTAACGTGCTCGCGATGACGCACCGCCGAGACCCCATCCTCACCATGTGCGTCCACGGCGTACCCACCGACGAAGGCCATGCGGGTGGCGCCATCGGCGCGGCGCTGGGTTTCAAGCGACGCATGCAGCGGGCCGAGTTACCGGTGCTTGACGTGACGCTGCCCCCGGAAGGAGCCAGCCACATCGTGGCGGTCAGTGTCAGCCGCGGCGGGCCGGAGGTGGCGCAGGCGGTGAAAGAGATCGTCACCCAGAACCGCGCCTGGCACACCAAGATCATCATCGTTGACGCCGATGTCGATGTCTTCAATATGAATGAGGTCATTCACGCGCTGGCGGTGAAATGCCATTCCTGGCGCGGCATCACGCTGAGCGAGGAACCGGGCAAGGGCAACCCCTTCACCCCGTGCTACACCCCGGAGGAACGGGCTGTGCGCCACGGCGCGGTGGCGCTATTCGATTGCACCTGGCCGCCGGAACTGCCCGAGGACCTGCACCCGCAGAAGTCATCCTTCCGCGAAATCTACCCGCCGGACCTCCAGGCACGTATTATCCGGGACTGGCGGGACTACGGTTTCAGGAGCAAGCTATGACGGAATACGCCACTATCGCCCCGGACCGCGCCGCTTTGACGGCTGCCCCCGAAGTGGAAATCTACGTGCAGGACCTGACACCGGGCCGCCATAAATACAGCGGCAGCTTCGTGCGCGCCGCGGTCAGCGAGACGGCCGGCGAGGACGTACTCTGGCGGCGCACACCGCAGGGGCGGCTTGATGCGGTGCCGCTGCGCATCACGGTAAGAGCGCGCCGCGGCGTGGCGGTGGCGCAACCACCCTACCAGGACTAGGCCCCGAAAAAGTAAACCGTTGTTTCGGCGGCGCGGATTGTAGTGCGCCCCCGGCGGCGCAAAACCTAGGTCACGTTGTGGCGCGCCGGTACTTCCGCTAGAATGACCGTGGCGCCGCCCTGACGGCACCCGCGGGCGCGCCGGTTATCAAACTCCATGCCGGAACAAATTAGCCAGTCCAAACCGCCCGGCCAGAAGGTGGTGCTCGTCATCGTCTGCCTGGCCTTTTTCCTGATGGCCTTCACCGTTTCTGCGGTGAACGTGGCCCTGCCCGCCATTGGCCGCGAATTCAAGCTCGACGCCGTACTGCTCAGCTGGGTGGCCACCACCTACACCCTCAGCGCCGCCGTTTTCATGGTGCCGATGGGACGCCTGGCGGACATCCGGGGGCGCAAGCGCATCTTCCTCGGCGGCATCATCACCTACGCGGTGGCCTCACTGGGTTGCGGTTTCGCCGCGTCCGGCGGCATGCTGATCGCCTGTCGCGTAGTCCAGGGCATCGGCGGCGCCATGGTGATGGGCACGGCACCGGCACTCGTCACCGCAACCTTCCCCGTTGGTGAGCGCGGGCGGGCCCTCGGTGTGGTGGTGGCGATGGTCTACGTGGGCATGACGGCGGGCCCCTTCCTGGGTGGGCTGATGACTTCATACCTGGGCTGGCGTGCCCTCTTCTTCGCCAATGCCATCGCCAGCGCGCTGGTCATCATCGGGGTGTTCTGGAAACTGCGTGGAGAATGGGCAGACGCCCGCGGGGAGAAATTTGATCTTGTCGGGGCCCTGATATTCGGGTTGGGGGTGGTCTGCCTGATCTATGGCTTCACGCTCTTACCGCAGCCTCTGGGTTTCGGCGTCATGACGGCGGGGCTGATACTCCTGGCCGCCTTCGTGCGCCATGAACTGCGGGCGGAGAGCCCGGTGCTCAACATCCGGCTCTTCAGCCACAACCGGGTCTTCGCTTTTTCCTCCCTGGCGACGCTGATAAATTACGCCGCCACCTTCGCGGTGGCCTTCCTTCTGAGCCTCTATTTACAGTACGTTCAGGATTTCAGCCCGGTGCGGGCGGGCACCGTGATCCTGGTGATGCCGGCGGTGCAGGCCGTATTCTCACCGCTGTCCGGACGCCTTTCGGACCGCGTCGAGCCGCAGTTACTGGCCTCGATGGGCATGAGCCTCTGCGCGGTGGGGCTGCTGTTACTGTCATTCCTCGACGCCGCTACCGGGGTGGCCTATATACTGGGCAGCCTGGTGCTGTTGGGCCTTGGTTTCGCGCTCTTCTCATCGCCGAATACGAACGCCATCATGAGTTCGGTGGCGAAGCGGGATTACGGCATCGCCGGCGCCGTGATGGGCACCACGCGCGTCATGGGCCAGACCCTTTCCTTAAGTGTGGTGATGCTGCTGCTGGCGCTATACGTTGGGGACGTTGAGATTACCGCGGCCAACCACCCAGCTTTGATCAAGAGCCTGAAGGTCTCTTTCACCATCTTCGCCGTCCTCTGCGGCGGTGGCGTTTTCGCCTCCCTGGCGCGCGGAAAATCACACTGCGCCTAGACCCTGGGGTCGTTTCGATAACACTTCCGGCGCTTTCCCATACCGTAACCCAAAGGGCTTCAAGGGGCGCAGCCCCTTACAAAAACTATTTTCCCATCCCCTGATTTATAGGGGAAAGGGATTAAGGGGATGGGGTCACCCAATCACAATCAGGCGCCGCCGGCGGCGCGCTGCCGGAGACGCTGCGTCTCTTTCAGCACCTGTTTGCGCAGACGGATGTGCGCCGGGGTGACCTCAACCAGTTCGTCCCGGTTGATAAAATCAATCGCCTGTTCCAGGCTCTGCGGCGCAGGCGGCACCAGCTTCACCGCGATGTCCGCGGTGGAGGCGCGCACGTTGGTCTTCTTCTTTTCCTTGCAGACGTTCAGCGAAAGGTCCTGCGCCCGCGAGTTCTGCCCCACGATCATGCCCTCGTAGAGCTGGATACCCGGCCCGATGAAGGTGATGCCGCGCCCCTGGGCGTTGTTCAGCCCATAGGTGGTGGTGACGCCGGGCTCAGCGGCCACCAGCGCGCCGCTACGGTGCTGGGAAAGGTCCGCGCGCCAGGGCTCGAAGCCGGTGAAGAGAGTGTTCATGACGCCGCTGCCGCGGGTGATGGTGAGGAAGGCGCTGCGAAAACCGATCAGACCCTTGGTCGGTATCTTGAATTCCTGGCGCACGTAACCCAAACCATCATGGCGCATGTCCCGGAGCGCGGCCTGCCGCTGGCTGAGTATTTCGCTGAGGTCACCGATATGCTTTTCGGGGATGTCCAGGGTAAGTATCTCAACTGGCTCCAAGCGCACCCCCTTGACCGTTTTGGTGATCGCCTGCGGCTTGGAAACCTCGAATTCGTAGCCTTCACGGCGCATCGTCTCGATGAGCACCGCGATGTGCAGTTCGCCGCGGCCCTTGACGACGAAGGTGTCCGGGCTCTCGGTGTCCTGAACGCGCAGGCTGAGGTTGGTGTCAAGCTCCCGGTAGAGGCGCGCCCGAAGGTGGCGCGTGGTGCAGTAACGGCCCTCATTGCCGGCGAAGGGCGAGGTGTTGACGCCGAAGGTCATCTCCACCGTCGGTTCCCCAACGCGAATGCGCGGCAGCGGTTCCGGCGCCAGCGGACTGGCGATGGTGTCCCCGATGTTGACCGCCGCCAGGCCGGTCACCGCCACGATGTCACCCGCCTCCCCGGACTGTACCGCCACCCGTTTCAGGCCGAGGTAGGTGAAGACCTCGCTGATCTCATAGTTTTCACTGGCGCC
>CAZPSW010000104.1:5287-5600 GCA_964589255.1 uncultured Dehalococcoidales bacterium | reverse complement strand
TGGGCGGCCAGCCTCTTGTTGTGCGCGATGACCAGCGCCGGACGCTGCACCCGGGCGATAATATTGGCCATGGTGAAGGTCTTGCCGCTGCCGGTGACGCCGAGCAGCGTCTGCTGGTCTTGGCCCTTATTCAAGCCGTCGACGAGCTTGGTCACCGCCTGCGGCTGGTCACCGGTCAGGCCGAAGTCACTTTTAACCTGGAATTCTGGCATTTCCCCTCCAGTGACAGTATAGGGGATAGACGAGGGGCCTTCAAAATGGGGTTAAAGGGCATGGGGAGATTGGTTTATCTTGGGTGGCTTGCGTGCAGGCC
>CAZPSW010000104.1:0-5277 GCA_964589255.1 uncultured Dehalococcoidales bacterium | reverse complement strand
CTTTTTGGGGGTGACCCTATCCCCTTAATCCCCTTCCCCAAATTACTATTGGTGGGGAAGGGGAAAATAGTTTTTGTAATGGGCTTCGCCCCTCTACCCCCGTTTGGCTGAGGAAGGGGTACGATATTTTGCCGGGTCAGTGGGTTTGGCTTCGCGTCATTATGCCTTTGAACGGGGTAAATAATCCGGCGGCGCATCTTGCTTTGGTCTTAAAGCACGGCCACGGAACCGCCGGCGCAAAACGGTATAATATTTTGGCAAGAGACGCCGCCAAAAAACCATGAAAGAAATCAGCCGGGGAAGCCGTCCTCGGGCGCGTCTTCGGTATCGTCCTGCGAACTCTCTTCTTCCTCAAGCTGCTCCATGATGCGCGCCGCCCGGGGATAACCGATGTGCAGCCGCCGTTGCAGGAAGGAAGGCGAAATCTGGTGGTGCTCCTCTTTGAGCTGGCGCGCCGCGTCCAGCAGGGAATCATCAGGGAAGTCTTCAGCCTTGGGCACCGCCACTTCGGGCACCAGGTCCGCGGCCTTCTGCGGCCCCTGCTCCCCCAGACGCTGGTTGGACCAGAAATAGACCAGCCGTTCCGTTTCGGCGTCCGAAACATAACAGCCCTGGAGGCGTTTCGGCTTGGCGGCGTCGGTGGGTAAATAGAGCATGTCCCCGCGCCCCAGCAGTTTCTCCGCGCCGCCGATGTCGAGGATGGTGCGGGAGTCCACCTGCGAGGTCACCGCGAAGCTGATGCGCGTCGGGAAATTGGCCTTGATCAGCCCGGTGACAACGTCCACCGAGGGGCGCTGCGTGGCGATGATGAGGTGGATGCCGGAGGCGCGCCCCAGTTGCGCCAGGCGGCAGATCGTCTGCTCCACCTCGTCCGAGCTGGTGGTCATCATCAGGTCCGCCAGTTCGTCGACCACCAGCACCAGGTAGGCCAACTTATCGTCTTCGTCCTGCTTCTTGTTGTAGGCCTCGATGTTGCGCACCCCGACGGAGGCCATCGTCTTGTAGCGACGGTCCATCTCCTGGCTCAGCCAGCGCAGTGCCGAGATGGCCTTGTTGGTATCCACGATCACCGGCGTCTGGAGGTGCGGGATGCCGTTGAACGGGGTCAGCTCGACGCGCTTCGGGTCGATCATGATGAATCTCAGGGCGTCGGGCGTGTTGTAGAGCAGCAGGCTACCGATGAGGGTGTTCATACAGACCGTCTTGCCGCTGCCGGTGGCCCCGGCGATCAGCAGATGCGGCATCTTGGTCAGGTCTCCCGCCGCCGCCTCACCGCCGGCCCCCTTGCCCAGCGCCACCGCCAGTTGGGACTTCTGGCGCAGCTTGGTGAAGACCGGGGTCTCCAGCACGGCACGCACACTGACCAGGCTCAACGAGGTGTTGGGCACCTCGAGGCCCACCATCGGTTTGCCCGGCACCGGCGCCTCAATGCGAATGCTCGGGGCGGCCAGTATCAGGGCCAGGTCGTTGGCCAGGGAGGTGATGCGCTCTACTTTGACACGCACGCGGCTGACCTCTTCCTGCCGCACCACTACGTTGCCGTTCTCATCCTGCTCTTTGACCTCACGGAACTTGCGCGCCCAGCCCGGCTCGATGCCGAACTGCGTCACCGTGGGGCCGACGTTGATCTGCACCACCTTGGCGTCGACGCCGTAGCTCCCCAGCGCCTCCTCGATGGTCCTGGCCCGGTTCAAGTTGTCCGTATTGGAGATTTCCGCTTCTGAGGTCAGGTCCAGAATGTCCAGCGGCGGCAGGCGCCAGCCGCCGACGATCTCGGTGTCCCCGTCCTCGCCGTACTTGCGCCAGACATCCTGGGCCACCTGTTTCAGGTCCGCGGGGTCCGACGGTTTGGCCGCGGCCGGCTGTTCGTCCTGTTCCGTGAAGGCGGTTTTGATACCCTCTTTGGCGTCCTGCGCGGCCACCGTTTTTTCTTTCAACACGTCCAGCAGGTTGGGTATTACCTTGGACGCCACCATTGGCGGTTTGCGCGTTACCCCAGTGATTGGTGGTGGTACGATGACTTCGGGTTCCGTGGTGTGTAGTGGAATCACCTCCGGCTGGCGACCGGTAGCCGCGGGCAATGCGGGCCGGGGTCGCGGGCGGCGTGGGCGCGGCTTGAAGGCCCAAACCAGGCAGCGCGCCAGGCCATGCCACATCGCACCGGGGAAAACCAGGATCACGCCCAGCAGCAGCAGGACGAGAATACGCAGCCCGCCAACGGCGCCGGCGCTGCCGATGATCGTCATGCCGAAGGTGCCGCCGAGGGCGAAGAAGGCCAGCACCCCCCAGACGGCGAAGAGCAGGGAGAGCACGCCGAGGCTGCGCCGCAGGAAACGAAATGACGCCCGCACGTTCTCCTTGCGGTCCTCGCTGGAGAGGTTCCACCAGAACCCAATCACCACCGCCAGGAAGGCGACCAGCAAGAGCCACAGCCCGCCCGGTCCCAGTGATCCCACGATGGAGTTACGGGCACCGCCGGCCCAGGTGGTGATGCGGCCCCACTGTACGTAAATCACGGCGGCGATGACGGCCACACAGACCATCGCCACCAGCGTCACCATCAGCCCGCGTGGAATTTCACGGCGGCGGCGCGGCGTCCGGGCCGTCTCTTTGGCCGTCTCTTTAGGCGCCCCTTTGTCTTTCTCTCTCTTCTTCAAAGCCATCGCAACCGCCGCGGCTATACCTTGACCATGAAGGGCAGGATCATGGGACGGCGCCGGGTCTGCTCGAAATAGTAGTTACCCAGCGCGTCCTTGACCCGCGCGTTGATGGCGCCCCATTCGGTGGGGTGCTCACGCCGTTTTTCCAGCAGCCGGGTGACGTAGTCCCGGCTTTTTTCGATCATGTCGGTCGCCTCCCGGTTGTCGACAAAGCCGCGGGACATGATGTCCGGCCGCCCCACCAGCTTACCGGTCTGGGCATTGATGGCCAGGATCACGATCACGATGCCATCACGAGAGAGCACCTTGCGGTCCCGGATCACCACCTTGCCGATGTCACCCACCGAGGCCCCGTCAACGTAAACGTGCCCGGCGCTGACCTTGCCGCCCACGCGGGCGCCGTCCGCGCCGATCTCAAAAACATCCCCGTCTTCCTGCACAAAGATATTCTCCGGGAGCACGCCCATCGCTTTAGCGAGCTTGCCGTGGTGGTACAGGTGCCGGTACTCGCCGTGCACCGGCAGGAAGTACTTCGGCTTGGTCAGGCTGAGGAGCAGTTTCAGTTCTTCCTGGCTGGCGTGGCCGTGCACGTGCACCTGCATCAGCTTGCTGTAGATCACACTGGCGCCCTGCTTGAAAAGCTCGTTGATGATGCCGTTGACCAGGGATTCGTTGCCTGGTACCGGCGTCGCGGAGAAGATTACCGTATCCCCGGGGATGATGTGCAGTTGCCGGAAGTCCCCGGTGGCCATGCGCACCAGCGCCGAGGTCGGTTCACCCTGGCTGCCGGTGGTGATCACCACCACGCGTTCCGGGGGCAGTTTGCGCAGTTCTTCAAGGTTGCCGATGGTGCCGTATTCATCCTTGAGATAGCCCAGTTCCAGGGACATCTTGACGTTGTCCGTCATGGCGCGCCCCACGACGAAGACCCGCCGCCCTTGGTTCTCGGCGGCGTCGATTATCTGCTGCACGCGTGAGATCAGCGAGGAAAAGGTGGTCACCAGGACGCGCCCCGGCGCCCGGGCCATGACCCGTTCCAGGTTCTCTCCGACGACGCGTTCGCTGGGCGTGTAGCCGGGCGCTTCGGCGTAGGTGGAGTCCGCCATCAGCAGCATCACGCCCTCGACCCCGACCTCGGCGAGGCGGGACATATCGGTGGGTTTGCCGTCCACCGGAGTGTGGTCAATCTTGAAGTCACCGCTGTGCACGATGACGCCGAGCGGGGTGCGGATGATCAGGCCCACCGCGTCCGGGATGCTGTGGCAGACCGGGAAGAACTCTATATCAAACTGTCCCAGCCTGATGCGGCCATTGTTTGGCAGCACGTTGAGTTTCACGTTGCCGCGTATGCGCTGCTGCTTCATGGCCACCCGGATCAGGCCGTCGGTGAGTCTGGTGGCGTAGACCGGGGCGTTCAGCTCCGGCAAAAGGTAGGGCAGGCCACCGATGTGGTCCTGGTGGCCGTGGGTGATGACAATACCCCGGATGCGGTCCAGCTTATTCGTCAGGTAGCTGATGTCCGGGATCACCAGGTCGACGCCCATCATGTCGTCTTCGGGGAACATCAGGCCGCAGTCGATGATGATGATGTCTCGCCCGTACTCCAGCAGCGTCATGTTCTTACCGATTTCACCGAGGCCGCCGAGCGGGATAATTTTAAGTCTTTGTTTTGTCATTTTCAGAACAGCGATAGCTGCTGTGGGCCTTCCTCTCCTTTCTCCGGGACGGCCACCGCCGGGGTGGCCGGCGCCTGCATCGAATCTGCCGCTGCGGTCGCGGCCGGGCCACCCAGCAGGCCGGGAATTTTTGCCATGTCAGCCAGCAGCGTCTGCTTCAGCGAGTGCTGGTGCAGCGCCGCCGCCGGATGGTACATCGCGAAATAGGTGATACCGTCCCGCTGGTAGCTGGTGCCATGGACGCGGCTGATCGTACTACCGGGGAAGAAACGGGCCAGGGAGAAGCGTCCCAACGTCACGATGAGGCTGGGACGCACGATCTCGATCTGCCGTTCCAGCCACTGGTTGCAGTGTTCGATCTCTTCCGGTAGCGGGTCCCGGTTATTGGGTGGGCGGCACTTGATGACGTTGGCGATGTAGACCTGTTCGCGGCTGAGGTTGGTGGACTGGATCAATTCCGTGAGGAAACCGCCGGCGGCGCCGACGAAGGGGCGCCCCTGCTGGTCTTCGTGGAAACCGGGCGCCTCGCCGATGAACATGATCTCGGCGTCTTCCGGCCCCTCACCGGGTACCACCAGATGCCTTCCCGATACCAGTTCCGGGCACAACTGGCAGGCTGTAATCTGCTCACAGAGTTCAGCGTATGCAGTCATATTTCACACTCGGTTCCGGTTAACGGATGATAGCACGCGCCCCTGTGCGGCGTCAATTTGGGGTGGGTGGCGTGATGAGGGGGCGTTTCCCCGTCATCATCGGTGAAACCCCACAAAAATCAAGGGCGGGCGGGTGGCAAACAAGGGGTTTCACCTCTTGACCCGTAGTCGACCGGGGTACGAATCCGGCTATCCCTCTTCCTCATTCACCAGCCGCACCTGCTGCGCCGCGCGGGACTTCCTGGCGGCGGGTGACGACGGCGCCACCGGTTCCGCCGCGGGCGCAGG